>JBAXBT010000020.1:0-11721 GCA_037141875.1 Candidatus Riflemargulisbacteria bacterium | reverse complement strand
TTGTAATACTCAAGGTCGCTACATATTGACCTAGCGCTTTTGGCTCAAGGATTATGGAGATTGGTGCTTTATTGTTTGGCACAAACAATAAACTAGGCGTAGTAGTGAGTCCACTGACTATCCCACCAACGTTCAATGTTATCCTATGTTCCCCGATATTTATGAAGCTCGCAGGCACTGGTAACTCTATCGTCGCAGTTGGTACTTGCGTGTCTAACGTTATTGCGTAACTCCCTGAACTTATGTTCCATGCATTATCTATTGCCCACAATATTACTTCTTTCTCACCGTTACCTGCTGCTTGTATAACATAGTTTGTAGATAAACTACTCATCCAACTCGAATCTACATTAGCTATAAACGTTTTATTTTCTGTTATTAAATATCCACGAATATATAATTCCTCTATACTCCTACTCAATAATACATTCCTGCTGTTTGTATATAAGTTACTTCCACTGTCTACATCTATTAACTCGATATTTACTGTTGGTTTTCTTACATCTAAAATTAAAGTTTCTGAGTTAAAAAGTTGATGAGTTGATAAGTTTCCCGCGTTATCTGTTGCGCTATAGTAAACACCATAACTACCTTCTAAACTTCCATTCGTTACAACATACTGACTTGTAAATATTCTGTCATTCACTCTTGTTAGTGTATTGTTAACTGTTAGCAGTGAAGCAATAAAACTTATTGATGGAGTTATTATTAATCCTTCTCCCATATTGAACGTTATATTATATGTTCCTACTCTTAAGTAATATGTGTTTCCAATGCTGGTTAATTGCTGAAGAGTTGAAGAGTTGAAAAGTTGGATACTAGAAATATAAGGATTTGTTAAATCATAATTAATAGTTGATAGACTTCTTTGAGATATTCTTCCTACTCCATCCTTAATCCAAAGACAAACTGACTTTACTTCTTCATGATCATTCTTGAAAGTAAAAGAACCAGGTCGTGTGCTTGACCATAACTCACTACCTAAAGAAGGAGTTATTAAAGATTCCCCAATATACCAAGCTACTGCCTGCTCATCATTAGTAATTGTTACGCCGACTATCTGGTCGTTAGCATCCATGGAAAGCAACGTATCTTGGTCAAACATATAAAAGCTTGGTGTTTTTAAATTATGGCTAACAATATAAAAAGGGTCATAACTTACACCTTGATACCAAAGAGCTATTGTCTCGTCAAAAAAATGGCCTTCATTATCAGTAGCCCTTACCGAGAAAACGCCTTGTCCTTGTCCTGTATACGTAGAAACATTCAATGTACTTCTGTATTGTCCACCAGCTAACAACTGAAGACTAAGCACTTGAGGAGTTTTGCCGGGAGCGGAATAGCTGAGGTTTGGGGTATCTGCAAGTCCGCTCCCTGTATTTGATATATCCAAAGTTAATATCACCTGCTGATTTGTTAAAACACTGTTGGGTGTTACGTTTACTTGAACACTTACTACCGGTGTTTGCGGATCATAAAATATATTTGCAGTAGAAAAATGTATATTCCATGCATTATCAATATACCAAAAGGTTATGTTATGCATAGAAATACTGTTCGTTAATATCAAATATGTTCCTAAAACTTCCCACTGACTTGTTGCGGAAGGCACATAAGAAACATTATCGGTTACTATCCACCCCTTAATCCCACTACTATCATTAGGCTCAATCTGTATTTGTAAAAACCTTGTTTTTGAATAAACAGCACCTATTGTAGGGTCTTTGCCATCTAAAGCAAATGTCTGCAAATCTGGAGAAGTGTGGTCAACAACAATCCCTCCGGCTACAAAAACAGCTTCATTCGTTTCGTGTCCTGTATTATCTGTACAACTATAACTTATCAAATATGTTCCTTCTAACGTCCCAGAAGTAACAGTATATTGTCCCTTAAAAGTACTGCTATCAACTCTAACTAACAAGCCATTAAAAGAATTAACTATTGATCCATTGTAAAGGATATTTATCGCTGGAGTGGTTGACAATGTCTCACTAAAATTAAAAGTTACATCAAATGGGCCTTCTCTTAAATAAAAATTTCCAGAAATAAACTCCACAGTCAAACCAACAAGTGATTGTGACATATTAACAGAACTTAATTGCGGATATAAAGAATCTAAATTTATAGTAGCTACTGCTCCATCACTTATATCCCCAGTTGAGCTCATAACATACAAATAAACTGTCTTAATACCATTGGAATCGTTTTTCAGAGTATATCTTGATGGTCGTTCGCTTTCCCAAAAAGAATCATTGGAAACAGGCTTTGTGGGGCGGTCTTCACTTATTAAATATTTATCTGGAACTATATTTGTGCTAATTGTTATACCAACAACTTGATCGTTTGTATGGTCTGTCAACAACGTGTCTTGGTCATACAGCTCAAATTTATCGACAGAGATCGTAGCGGAAAAAAGGCACGAAGCCAACAATAGGCACACTACGCTCTTTGATATATTCAAAAGACACACCCCTTTAACTAATCCCCTCAGCAAAAAAATACAATTTAACTTAATTCAATATTGACCCAGTCTTTGCCTACTGCAAAGACAATTCATCAAGATAATATGTAACAAATCTATTATTTTGATTTATCTGCTGAATTTCTCTAAAAAGCTTCTCTGATTCAAAATACTTTCCTTCATTAAAAAGTCTTTTAGCGGACTTAAATTTTTCCCAAGTAAGACTTTCCTGTGGAAGTGAAGACTCCACAAACTGCACTGCCTTCTCTAGACGTTCTAAAATAACTTTTACATCTTTACGTGAAGGATCAAATGACAACACATACTCAAGTTTCTGCTTAGCCAAATAAAAATAATCATTGTTTAACATTTCCTGTGAATCTGCCATTGCTTGTTCAACTTGATCTTTAGTCATATCATCCATTGACTTACCAAAATTCAGATTTACTGAAAAAGCTATTTTGCTAGCTAATTCATTCATAATATAGGCAACATCTGCATCCATAATGCCTAATTTAACCCCACCACCAAAGCTAATCTCATCGTTATTAACTCCTATTCTAAGAGGAATATTTTTTACTGCTTCATATTCAACACCAAAGTGCCATTCATTGAAATTGTCTCTTGCGTCTAATGCAAACAGCATATTTTGTTCTTTATATCCAAGCCCAAACATAGCCTGGGGAGTAAGCTTATCGGAAGTAGTTCCTAATACCATACCAAAAACATTCATTAAATTTATTCCAGCGGAAAACCTATCAGATATGTTATAAATCATTGAAACGTCCCCAGCCATTGCCATATCACCTGCTTCACCCAAGGAACGCATATAAAACTTACCCTTTAGCGCCATGTAAAAATCTTTCATGATTCTTTTACTATATGTAGCACCAAATGCCATTTTGCTATCCTGAACCATGCCAGTAAACTGATTGTAAATATCTCTGCCCTCTATATCTGAGCCACCGAACATAATGAATTCTATGCCAATAGCATCGTCCACCCCAGGAATTGCAAAAGCTCCATACATTGAGCTATAACTCTGATAAAGCATAGACATCTGAAACATGCCTTGCATACTCTGCAACTTCATAACACCTGCAGGATTCCAAAACAGGCCAGAAGCATCATTCCCCAATGCAACGAATGACCTACCCATTCCAAGAGCACGAGCTCCATAGCCCCACTCTAGGTCAGAACCATAATGTAGTTGCCCAACAGGAAACGCAAATGAACACACAACCAAAAATACTATGGCTAATTTATTAATAACTCGCACCCCATAAACCCCTATTTAAGTTAATCTTATGCCCTAATATACCTAAAATAAACATTTTTAATCTCTGTTATAACAATACCAATATACAAGACAAATATATATTCTCAGTCCCTTCTTAAAAAGAACAAAAAAACATACAAGTATACAATTGAATATTTTACATTATTTACGTGGAAAAAACCATTAAAACAAGGATATTTACAAGGCTTTTTGTTAAGAAATTTATTGATTAAGAAATAACTTTTTTTTCACATTCGCCAACTAGCAAATCATATGTTTGAATGAGTGTTTTTTTCTTTATTATTAAATCATCTACTAAGTGTTGATTATACTTCTCTTCTTTCGAAATAAGCCCCATATAATAAACCTTAATCTGATCTCTTTTTGCTTGATACTCTTTACTTAATTTTTCCAAATTACTCTGGACATCAATCTTTTGTTGATCGTATTTTGCCTTTTCATTTTTCAAAATAGATTGATAATCAAAACGTAAGGAATCTAGTTGCTTTTCATAATATCTAACTAACTGCTCTTTTTTGCTAAGCAATTCATTTTGTTTCGATTCGAAATCAGTAGTTTCTTTCCGTAGAATGTCCTCATTTTCAGCTCTAAACTTAACCATCACTTGCTCATAATTTTTCTGTAACTCAGACCTTCGAATTTTTAATTCATTATCCAAAATATTAATATCTTGAGAATACTGTTTCATCTTCTTCTGATAAAGCGCCTTAGCTTGTCTAATATTAGCTCTATATGAACCAATAATCTCTTCTTTTTTATCATCTATCTGCTGTTTAAACTCTAAATAATTAACTCTATGCTCCTCTGTCATTTTTGAATAATTAGTAATCATGTCAGCTACTTTATTCTTCAACAACAATTCAATCTTTTGTGTCTTCTTAAAATAATCTTCTTGTTTTTTATCTAGGTCTTCCTTTATGAAAACCTTTGTGTCCTCAAGCTCCTTCTTCTTTCCAGTAATTCTTTCTTCGGAAATATCTTTCAGCCGTCTTAATTCATCCTCTAATAAAGTTAAAAGGCCACTTTTCTCTTGTTGATATTTTTCTTTAATATATCTCAAATCAGCCTCACACTTACTATTCAACTCTTTCATCTTTTCCTCATAAGAAACCTGTTCCTGCAAATATCTATCACTCATTTCTCGAATCTTAGAAGAAATTTCTTGTTTGTTCAAAGTGTACGTATTCTTGATTTCCGAAATTTTTGGAAGAATCTCCTCTCGTACTCTGTGATATTCTATTTCAGCTTCTCTGACCTTATCAGTTAATTGTTTTTCTCTTTCTTTAATCTTTTGGGCAATCTCTAATGCTTTAATATTCTTCGCATTACTTTCCGCTGTACCTCTATCAAGCTCCTGCTTTTGTATTTTTAATTGTTCGATTAATATCTGCAATCTCTCTGCTTCTTCTTTGTCTCTTGATAAAATCAAAGCTACTTCCTTAGAAGCTCTATCTCTTGCCTCTGAAATAATACTATCTGCTCTTTTTGTGGCTTCACTCATAATACGATTGGTTTTATCTAAAACCTCTCTTTCAGCAATTAAGATTATCTCTTTCGCCTTATTCTCTGATTGATCTTTAGTAGAATTCAAAATGTTTTCTCTTTCAATCTTTGCCTGAACTATTGCTTTCTGTAACAAATCCTTACCTTTATTTTCTTGCTCTTCTGCTACCTGACGATAAATCTCATGTGCTTTTTGTTTAGCATCAGTTATTGCATTTTGTCTTAATTCCGCTGCTTGGACATTAGCATCTCCTATAATTTCTTCAAATTTTGTCTTTGCATCAAATGTCGCTTGTGCAAGAATCTGCTCTTTTCTTTGTTCTGCTGACTTTATTTTTGAATCAAGCTCATCTCCTATCAATAATGCTTGTCTATTTGCCTGCTCTAATAAATCTTTGGCTTTATTATCTGCATTTACCATTAAAATTTGTGCTTTCTTTTGAGCTTCACTCAGAATCCCAGATGCCTCTTTTTCAGCCTTATTTAACATATTATCCCGAGTCACTCCAAATTCACTTTCAGCTGACACATGTATCTTTGACAATAATGAATCTCTATCTTCTTCTGCTCTTTTTATAATTAATTCTGCCTGAATATTCGCCTCATTAATAATCATGTCTGATTCTTTACTTGCATCATTCAGGATATCTTCTCTTGCTTCCCATGCTTCTTCATCTGCTT
Organism: Candidatus Riflemargulisbacteria bacterium; assembly: GCA_037141875.1. Classification (GTDB taxonomy): domain Bacteria; phylum Margulisbacteria; class Riflemargulisbacteria; order GWF2-35-9; family DYQY01; genus DYQY01. Next base: position 5,776 of record JBAXBT010000020.1, on the reverse strand, counting down.
CTTTTTTAAATGACATCAACATGAGATTACATTCTTCTTGAGTTTTCTCTAATAAAACAGCTCGCTCCTCTTCTGCCTTACTCAGAACCATATCAGCTTCTTCATTTGCTTCCTTAATAATCCTATTAGCATCTATCAAAGTAGTCTCTTGATTATAGATAGCTTCAAGCTTCAGCTCTGCTTCGCTTAATTCTTTCTTGGAAATTAACAACATAAGCTCATATTCTTCCTGTGCTTTCTGTTTACTTTCATGAAGAATTTTAGCTGACTCTTCTTGTGCCTTAAAAATTGTTAACTCAGCTTCTTTTTCAGCCCGTTTAAGTACATTCGCAGCATTTAATTCTATCTCTGTATAATTTGAAATCCTTGTGGACGCCTCAACTAATAATTCATCTGCATTTTTCTTCGCAATTAACAAAATGTTTTCTGCTTCTTTTTGTGCAGTTACTCTAATAATCTCAGCTTCTTTTTCAGCATCTTTAAGAACATTCGTAGAATTTTTTTCTATCTCTGTATAATTTAAAATCTTTGCAGACGCCTCAACTAATAATTCATCTGCACTTTTCTTTGCAATTAACAAAATATTTTCTGCCTCTTTTTGCGCAGTCTCTCTTATTACCTCTGCTTCTTTTTCAGCTTCTTTGAGTACTTTTGTAGCATTTAATTCTATCTCTGTATAATTTGAAATCTTTGCAGATGCTTCAACATTTAATTCATTAGATTTCTTCTTTGCTAATATTAAAATATTATCAGCATCAATTTGTGCAGTTGCTCTTATTGCCTCTGCTTCTTTTTCAGCTTCTTTAAGTACTTTTATAGCATTTAGTTCTATCTCTTTATAATTTGAATTTCTTGCAGATGCCTCAACCATTAATTCATCAGATTTCTTCTTTGCTACTATTAAAATATTATCAGCATCTAGCTGCGCTGTAGCTCTTATTACCTCTGCTTCTTTGTTTGCTGAATCAATGATATTTTTCTTTAAAAAGTCAGCATCGAACAAAAGGCTTGCCTTAATAGCTTCTGATTCCTCTCTTGTGCGTACTCTTGACTGATCTAATTCAAACTGAACTTGATTTTTAATTCGCTCAGCATCGTCTTTCGCTGACGATCTTATTACCTCAGCATCATAGTATCCTTGCTGTCTTATCTGGTCTGACTCATACTGAGCTTGCGTCTTCAAATTTTCATAAAAAATAGGATTACCTTGCCCCACCATATACTTAGGATCATCTCTAAGTTTATCGACTAACCGGTTCAGTTTAATTCTTTCTGCTTGAAGCTGATTAACATCATGTAAAAGGATTTGTTTCCTTTGAAAAAATTCATTTAATAATTTTTTTTGATATTCTTGTTGTTGAGTAAATTCCTGTCTTTTCTTGTCTTCAAATTCTTTTACTTTTTCTTCTGTTTTAAGTTTTTTTTCTTCTAGCTCAGTGATATCTCTAAGTAATTGCTCTTTTTTATATTCTAAACTTACAATATTTTCCTCTGTTTTACCTTTTTTTATATGTATTTCACCCAAAGTTTCTATGGAATTCTTGATAGAATCCTTTACTTCTTCCTGCACAGCCTTATGAAAAACCTTTATATCTGGATTTTCAAATACTTGCTTATTTGTATTTTCGGCCGTGTTGACTTTCTTATGAAGTATTTCAACCATTATTCCCTCTTCCCCCGTGTATGTAATATTATTATATAAACACGTATAGTGTCAATCGAGACTGCAAATTTTCCCCGAATTAATGGTCAGGAATAAAACAAAAAACACTATATATAGCGTCCTAAAAAATAAATCAACCAACTGCTTTTGGTAATACCTTTAAAAAGTACTCAATCTCTTTATTATTAGGCTGATAATACAGGACTTTTTCCCAATATTTTCTGGCCTTTTCAAAATCCCTCAACATGTAATAAGTTGACCCCTTCAATTTTAAAGCACCGATATTTTTTGGTTCTTCTTTAAGCACAATATTGCATTGCTGTATAACAAGCCAATATTTATAATTATAAAAATTAAGTAAAGCTTGATTTAACCTTTTATCCAAAAGATCTAAATCCTCTAAAGAAAGATCTTCACTAAACTTCTGATATTTCTTATCTTTCTCGGAAGCAAACCTCCAAAACATATTATAAAAGTCTTTATTACCAGTACTATATTTACTTAATTCTATACGATCAAGCGCACTTGCATAACCTAAAATATACTCACTTACTGCAGACCCAACATATTCATCTTCTCTTTTACGTTTATCAATCCGATACCTACTAACAGACTTATTAAATGCATCAACTTTACTCATAAGAATAAGAAAATCCAATCGCTTAAACGAATCACTCCCAGTTTTTTTATCTAACGAGAACTTCCCATCTTTATACACCTTTGAAAACATGTTTAATGCCTCAGAAACACTACAAGTTGCATAACCATCTGTTCCAACCTTTACAATCTCTTTTTCGTAAATATACTGCATATACGGATACTCAACTGATGATTTACCAAATTCCGGGACATATGGTTCTGCTTTATTAAAATTAATGCTTATACCACTAACAAATAATAAACTCAGTGCTACCTGATATACGGTAAGCTCCGAATCTAATTGGAAAGTGCTATCAATAAAAGCAGGAACAATTTGGCTCTCAGCTAAATAATACACCTGATCATGATACTGGTGATTACGTGTAACATCTACTAACTCCAAAGAGAATAAAAAAGATGTGATAAATACAAAAAAAATTATAAAGGAAGTTACTCTCATACAATTGTTAATATTATTCTTAAAAAGGGGGAACCGCAATAAGCCTAGATTAAGTTTTAAGAAGTTTATTGATTTTATCTAATAACTTGTCTTCCTCAAAAGGTTTTCTTATAAATCCTTTCGCCCCTAGCTTTACTGTTTCCATGATAGTGTCTTGCTGGTCTATGTTCGTCAACATAACAACTTTGGCATCTTTATCTATTTCCTTTATTTGCTTAAGAACTTCCATCCCTGATATATCTGGCATTGTTACATCTAAAAAAACTATATCTGGTTTTTCTTTTTTAAAAGTTTCTAAACCTGTTGTGCCATCTTCTGCTAAAAAAACTTCGAATCCTTGACGTTGTAAGAACTTTTCTACCCTCATTCTAATAAAGGCAGCATCATCAACTACTAAAATTTTGGTCATTGTTCTAACACCCTAAAAACATTATCTAAAAAAACAATATCTTCATGTGGTTTTTTAATAAACGCATCTGCATGTAACTCCTCAATCCGCTTAATCATTGCTTCATTAGCAGCACTTGAAACAACTATTACCTTAGCATCTGGAGTATGTTCTCTAATTATTTTTAACACACCTATTCCTTGGATTCCAGGAAGAATATTATCAAGGATAACCAAATCAGGCTTCTCTTCTCTGAATATTTCTAAACCTGTCTCGCCATTGTCTGCCTCTAGGACTTTAAAGCCTTGTTTTTCAAGCAAAGACTTTGTTTGAAGTCTATAGAAAGCTGCATCATCAATAATTAGTATCTTTCTCATTTATCTAACCTTTACCTTTACCTTTACCTTTACCATAATTATACATAACTACGACTCAAATTCAATGTCCTTTTGAGGTTTTCTTATGAGGATCGGCTTTTTTAGTCTCTCCCTCTGAAGCCTTTGTCGGCGGATTTATCTTCTTTTCTTGAATCATAATATTAACTTCAATTCTTCTGTTTATTGATCTATTTGCCTCTGTATCATTAGCAACTCTAGGCCTGTATTCTCCATATCCTATGGCAGAAACTCTAGTTGGTTCAATCTTACCAACATCTACCATATATTTAAGCACGTTATACGCTCTATCAAAAGATAACTGCCAATTATCTTTATACATATCATTCTTTATAGGCAAATCATCAGTATGTCCCTCAATAATTATATCGTTTGCCATTGTTTTAAGTATTCCATTAATGATTGGATCCAAATAGGAGTTTGCGCCAGGCTTTAAATAAGCAAACCCAGAATTAAAAAGCACAGGTTGATTAAAAATAAGACGTATTTTTTGTTCTTCAACAACAACCTCAATATATTTTTTCAAGGTCTCCTTTTCGACTATATCTTTTATTTTTGTTATAAGTTGTGACTTATTTTCAACTTCTAATTCTTCAACCTTTGCCTCTGCAACTGTAACAACTGGGTCCTTAGGTGGTTCTTTTACTTCAGGATCAACTCTTTTCTTGAATCCTTTCATTGCTTCTTGCAATGGATTATCTACAACTGAATCTGGGGTATTTTTAGAGGTATTAACGATAGCAAACGTATATAGCAAAAGAAAAAAAATCATGAGCTGACAAAACAAGTCTGCCATCATGACAGTACCAATATTGCCTCCTCCGTGGCCTCCATCTTCTGCGTGTTTCTTTTTGCTCATTTTAATTCCTATTTTTTAGGCTTTTTTGCAGCATGCTTTTCTTTATCTTGAAGAAAACTTTTTAAAAATTTCTCTACTTTTGAGGGAATTTCCTCCTTTTCAATTAAAAGAATTCCTTGAGTTATAAGCCTTTTCAAATAAGCTTCTTTTTCAGACATTAATTTTAATTTCTCTTTTGCTGGTAAAAAAATAACCGCTGCCTGAATAGCACCATATAATGTTGCTATAAGAGATAACGCCATTGCTGGACCAATCTTGGCCGCATCATCTAAATTCTTAAGTACCTGAACGAGCCCTATAATTGTACAAGCCATCCCGTAAACTGGACCAAAGTTAGCCATACTCGCGTACATGGACTGAACACTTGCATGTCTGTTCTCCATTTCTTCAAGATCATTATCAAGTGTTGCTTTAATAAAAGCATGTCCAGTCTTCTCGGTTAGTAACTGCACTCCAAACTTTAGAAAAGGCTGTTTTATTGTTTCCACTTCTTTATTAAGTGCTACTCTGCCTTGTGATTTTGAAATTTTAGAAAGCCTCACTAATTCCTCAATGGCATCAGCCGGAGTCATTTGTTTCTGAGGGAAAATAATCATTCTTCCGGTTTTTAAAAAAATAAGAAATTGCTTGAAACTAGAACCAATCATTAACGACATAAAAGACATTCCAACAACAACAACTAACGCCTCGATATGAAAATAAGAATGTGGGCTAATAAATACATCCGGCAGTCCGAATTTGACAATCGCAATAACTGCAAACAGTGCAATAATTAAATTTATTTCCATCTTTACCCTCCGTTACTATTCTTTTTCAAAGATATAACATTGAAGCCAAAAGGTAAAGACCTTATACTTATACTCATGAACAAATACATACAACTAATTAAGCAAGGACAATTAATCTTCCAAGATGGAGGATTTGGGACAATGCTTCAAAAGCACAACATAACTCCTGAGGATTTTCAGGGATTTGAGGGAGCTTTTGAATACCTTAACATCACAAGACCAGACATTATCCAAGATATCCATAAACTATACTTGCTAGCAGGTGCCGAGGTAATGGATACTAACAGTTTTGGTGGGAACAGAATAAAGCTTAAAGAATATGGTCTTGAAAAAAAAGTATATGACCTTAACTTTGCTGCAGCTCAAAACGCTAAAAAAGCAATAATCTCACTTAACTTAAAAGACAGATTCGTGATGGGTTCGATGGGGCCAACAGGTTTTCTGCCTTCCTCCACAGACCCAAGCTTAGGAAACATCAGTTTCGATGAGTTAGCTTCCGTCTTTGAAGAACAAGCAAAGGCACTTATAGATGGCGGAGCTGACCTTTTATTACTAGAGACACAACATGACATCCTAGAAGTAAA
>JBAXBT010000019.1:0-11883 GCA_037141875.1 Candidatus Riflemargulisbacteria bacterium | reverse complement strand
GTACCTCTGACCTTAGAGTTATTCCTATTTATGGTGGACAATCAATTGATGAACAATTAAGAAGACTTAAAAGAGGCGTACATATTGTAGTTGGTACACCTGGAAGAATTATCGACCATATCAGCAGAAAAACTCTTAAACTGGCAAACATTGATCATCTAATTATTGATGAAGCTGATGAGATGCTCAATATGGGATTTATTGAAGATCTAGAAGAAATTATGAAACATACTAATGCAGACAAAAGAACACTTCTTTTTTCAGCAACAATGCCAACGCGAATCAAAGATTTAGCAAAAAAATATATGGCTAATCCAGAATTTATTACTGTACATCAACAAATAACAACTAATTTAACAGAACAAATTTATTATGAAGTAAGAAATTCTGAAAAATTTGAAGCGTTATGTAGAATCATTGATATTGAAGAAGATTTTTATGGTCTTATTTTCTGTAGGACTAAAAATGATGTCGATGATGTTACCGCCAGACTTATTGACCGTGGATATGATGCAGATGCGATACATGGCGATATCTCTCAAGCACAAAGAGAAAAAACACTCAATAAATTTAAAAATAGAAAAAATAATATCCTTGTTGCTACAGACGTTGCGGCTAGAGGTATAGACGTAAACAACCTGTCTCATGTAATAAACTATTCGTTACCTCAAGATCCTGAATCATATGTTCATAGAATTGGACGTACAGGAAGAGCTGGCAATCAAGGAACCGCGATTACTTTCATTACACCAAGTGAATACAGCCAACTTATGTTCATTCAACGAATTGCAAAAACTGACATAAAAAAATCTATAGTTCCAAACGTAAAAGACATAATAAGAAATAAGAGAAAAAAGATTTCAGAAGAAATTGCAAACTTAAGTACCAAGACGATTGATAACAGCTATAGAGAATGGGCAGATAAACTATTAGAAACCAACTCTCCCACTGAAATGTTAGCTCAACTTTTATGCTTCGCATTTAATAACGAACTTGATCCTGCACATTACAGTAATATTCAAGAATCTGGCGACAGAAATTCAAGAATAAGCATGGAAGGCAAAACAAGACTTTTCGTTGCTTTAGGTAAAAAAGATAAAACCACTAAAGATAAGCTTATAAATTTTATTGTTGAAAACACTAGAATTAATCCAGCAACTATCGATCAGGTGGATGTTTATGAAAACTTCTCTTTTATAACAGTAGCTTTCAATGAAGCAGAAACTATACTTCATTTTTTTAAGAAAACTTCTGGTAGGAATAAACCATTAGTAGTTAAAGCTAAAGAGAAACCTTAACATTCTCGCTTGAAAATACTATAATAAACCAAAACAAATACAAGGAGCAAAAAATGGACTATAAAGTAGCAGATTTAGGTCTAGCAAATTTCGGCAGAAAAGAAATAGACATAGCAGAAAAAGAAATGCCAGGACTAATGTCCGTGAGAGAAAGATACGCTAAAGAAAAGCCACTAAAAGATGTTCGAATTATGGGTTCATTGCATATGACAATTCAAACAGCTGTCCTTATCGAAACTCTTGTTGCTCTTGGTGCTAATGTTCGTTGGTGCTCTTGTAACATATTCTCAACACAAAATCATGCAGCCGCTGCTATTGCTAAAGCTGGCGTTCCAGTATTTGCTTGGAAAGGCGAAACATTAGAAGAATACTGGTGGTGTACCAAACAAGCAATAACTTTCCCTGGAAACAAAGGGCCTGAACTTATTGTTGATGATGGTGGAGACGCTACTCTCTTCCTGCACAAAGGATATGAATTAGAAAACGGTTCTAGCTGGGTAAATGGCAAAGCCGATAGTGTTGAAGAACAAATAATAAAGAACTTACTGATAGCAACTCATAAAGAAGATAAGAATTATTTTCATAATATCGTTAAAGACTGGAAGGGAGTTTCTGAAGAAACAACTACAGGAGTACATAGACTATACAAAATGATGGAAGAAAATGCGCTACTTATTCCAGCAATTAACGTAAATGACTCAGTAACAAAAAGTAAATTTGATAATGTCTACGGTTGCAGACACTCACTAACTGATGGCATCAAAAGAGCTATGGATGTATTACTTTCAGGAAAAACAGCAATGATTTGCGGATACGGCGACGTTGGCAAAGGTTCTGCCGAAGCATTAAGAAACGAAAGAGCTCAAGTAATGGTAAGCGAGATTGATCCAATATGTGCGCTTCAAGCTTGCATGGCTGGATTTAAGGTTTGTACCGTAGAAGACGCTCTTCCCTTTGCTGATTTATATGTTACCACCACTGGAAACAAGGATATCATAACGATTGAACATATGAAAAAAATGAAAGACCAGGCTATTGTTTGTAACATCGGTCACTTTGATAATGAGATCCAAATCGCTGAACTAGAAAACTATCCAGGGATTATCAAGGATGAAATCAAAGGCAACGAATGCCCTGTTCATAAATATACTTTCCCTGACGGACATAGCATCTTTATCCTTGCAGAAGGCAGACTTGTTAATTTGGGATGCGCAACCGGCCATCCATCTTTTGTAATGAGTAACTCTTTCTCTAACCAAACGTTAGCACAGCTAGACCTTTGGAAAAACAAAGATACTTATGAAAAACAAGTTTATAGACTTTCTAAAAAACTGGATGAAGAAGTAGCTGAATTACATTTAAGTAAGCTTGGTGCAAAGCTTACAATACTAAGAAAAGACCAAGCAGACTATATTGGTGTTCCTATTGAAGGTCCTTATAAGCCTGAACATTACAGATACTAGATAATAGTTTTTAACGTTTACCTGCTGTTATGTCGACATTTTACCGCACGTCGTGGCGTTGACGGAAAGCAGGAATGTAATACTGTAAACCTCTGGATTCAAGGTACTCCTTAACCTTATCTCGGTCAGGAATAATCCCGTGTATCGGGGAAAATTCTCCAACAAGTCGGACCTTGCCGCTTTCACTCAAGGTCTTTAGTCGATCACAACGTTCTTGCAACCCAGAAGGACCATTCAAAATGTGCTGGTACCTTGCCCAGACGTTGTGCCCAACCCATATCTCCTCAATGTCATCAAGCAATAATGGCTCAAAGGTCCGCGGATAAGGATCAATAACTCCCCTTGCGCGGTCGCCTCCCCAGATCTCAAGACAGGCCTTACCCTCTGAAGCTAACCTATTAAATGTCTCAGATGAGACCCTTGCTATAAAAGGAGTATCAGCCCTACGTGTAAAAGAAAAATGAAGAAATTTATGAGGAACACGGGTGAAAAAAACCCCTTCCCCGTCTGAAGACACAGATCCCTGTTCAATTAAACTCTCAAGAGACATGCCTAAATGATAGATTGACCCTATGGTAAACTCTAAAGGAACTCCGCTTTGCACAAGTGCCATTTGTTCTGGCTGATGATCCACAATACTTTCATCAAATTCCTTAATCTCCCCATAACTAACTATTTTCCAAAACACCTTTTAACTCCTTAAATTTATTACAAATTTAACTACTATTATTTTTCGATAATCAATTTGCTAACTACAAGTTTTCTAATACTATTGCCTCTGTAAGTCTATCTAGGAAAAGCTCATATTCATTTCTTATTGGCATCTTATTCCCTCCCTCATGCTTTTATAAAGTTATCGTTCAAATATATAATTTATCCATCGAAAAAAGATATTACAACCTACTTTTGATTAATAAACTTCTATGGTTAATAACTTTCTGTTATTATCAGTGGCTATGAACTTTTATATAAAAACTTTAGGATGCAAGGTTAATCAAGCAGAAAGTGATGATGTAACAAAGCTTCTTACTAATTTTGGACACACTTTAATTAAGTCCCCAATTAATGCAGACGTTATCATTATTAACACCTGTACTGTAACCCATATTGCTGATCGAAAAAGTAGACAAATGATAAGAAAACTGAAAAATGAAAACTCATCAGCAGAAATTATCATAACAGGCTGTTCTGTAGAAAATGAATCTAGCAATTTACCAGAACTAGGAACTATTGTTAAAAAACATGAGCTGATTAACTATATTTCTCGTTTTTCATTCCCATGTAACAACAAAGCTACCGCTGAGCTATCTAAAACAAGAAAGAATATCCTTGTACAGAATGGGTGTAATTATTTCTGCAGTTACTGTATTATCCCTTTTGTACGAAACAACCTAATAAGCTATCCGCTCGACCAAATCCTTTCAGAAGCACAACAAAACATTGACCTAGGCATTAAAGAAATTGTACTTACTGGAATAAATTTAGGCTTATATAATCACGATGGGTTGTCTTTATCTGATCTAGTTAAAAAACTACTCTTGCTTCATGGTGACTTCCGAATAAGACTCGGATCCATTGAACCTAATCTGGTAACTGATGAGCTTCTTTCCCTAATAGAAACTGAGGAAAAACTCTGCCCTCATTTACATATTCCACTTCAAGGCACTACTGATAATCTGCTTAAGCTAATGCAAAGAAAATACACTCTTTCATTTTATTTAGCATTAGTAAATAAAATTGCAAACCTTAAAAGGAAAACAACCATAACTACTGACATTATCCTTGGTCATCCGGGTGAAACAGACGAGGATTTTTCCTCGCTTTTATCAATCCTCAACCAAAATATATTTTTAAATGTACATCTCTTTGCCTACTCTGTGCGACAAGGAACTCAAGCATCTATCTTGCCTAATCACGTGCCTGAAACCATAAAGACGGAAAGAGTTAAAATAGCTCAAAAAGCTCTTACTGTTAGCAAAGAAAACTATCTGCGAAACATGATTGGTGTAAGTGGTAGCATTTTAACCGAGAAACAAGTTCTTGGGTATTCTGAAGGCCATACGGAGCATTATGTGCTATGCAACACCAAAGAAAGTCTGCCAACAAATAACTTCTTTTCTGGAAACTACCAAGAAGTAATAACCATAAACAATACCCTTTCAGTTTCTTTTTATTAAATACCTGCAATTTACCAAATCTTTCCACGATACTTTAAAAAACAAAGGATGTACCTTGCTAAAAAATAAAATTGTTTCTATAAATACTTCTAGTCCTCTAGAAGCATATTTCCACAAAAGTATTACGGATGTTTCGCTTATTGTTTGTGAAACAATTGACGATGCTATTAAAAAAATGGTTTTTCTTGATGCTCATCCTGTTAATCCTAACAAAACAGCAGATGCCATCTACTACATCAAAAGCATTAATGGTTTTATTTTCTCCCATCACGACTATCTTTTCCCAATATTTAGATACATGCAACATGCCGGTATGCTTCCAAAAGAAGGAATAACCCTTTTCAATCCTGATGCACACAGCGACTTCTATTACGCCCCAGAGTTTGGGGACTCTCAGCACTTTGACAGATGGGGCAAACTACAAACACTTGATTGGACTGACGCTCCTCTTGAATTTGCTAGAAAAAACTTAAAACATAGCCGTGATAATATTGGAATTGCCTCCTTCCTCTACCCTCTTCTTTGGGATAAATCTATAACAACCTATATTTGGAGAGACTATAAAAGTTTAGCTCTTTTTGGAAGACTTGCCTCAAAAATACTACATTCTTCTTGCCAAGCAGAACCTGTTAATTTCTATTATTCTAATAAAGCTGGTCATTATTTCCCGCCATTTTACAAAGACGCTCCACATCTTCAGCTTAATCTAAAGAAAACAATAGAGATGTCATACTTGAATGCTAACACCGCTACTTTTGAAGCTTTCTCTGGTTGGCTAAAGCAATTAACTGGACCTATTGTTCATACAGTAGATGTAGATTTTCTTTTTAAAGGTGTTCCATATAAAGGTTTTCAAGATAAATATGCTGAGGGTTTTAAGCAAGACATGTCCTTCATTTCTAAAAATCCACAGCTTTATCCATTGGCTACTTTAATTGCAACTTCTCCGACTTTTAGCAACCCTAAAGAGGCTGAAAGAGGAGTAAGATTCGTTCTTGAACAATACAGATTCCTTGAACAATAACATTTACTCAAAATTAACTGCAACTATTCTGATTATAATTCGATACTTTATTACTTTAAATACAAAGTGCCTGTTTTTGGTACAACAGAAAGGGGAAATATATGTATAACAAAACCGTATCACTTTTAATAAATTCTGCTGATGTTCTTCGTAAAGACCTTGAGGTCCCTCACATCCTGGGAAACAACGGACAAATTATCACTCAAGAAGCAGTTGAGTCTGCACTTAAAACTCATTTTGATGTTCAACCTGGAATCTCAAAAGACTTTGCTAAAGGAATTATTAATAATCTTTCTACTGTAGAACGAGAAACTCTTACGACCCTCAAACTTAGAAACTTACAATTAGCAAAAGAAATGAACGATGCCGAAGCAAATGGATCAACCGAAACGTTAGCTCATTTACGACATAGGTTTAAACTTGCAACTCTTGAATTTATAAGATTTATGATTAAAAATAATATTCCACTTGTCAATGAAGTGTCCTCTGAAATCGGAGTAAGAAATGCTGTTCATACTTACAGCGGTGGTCTTGGTGTGCTTAATGGTGATAACATTAAACAAGCCACTGATGACTCTGTTCCAAAAATGTTTGTAACTGCTTGCCCCCAATTTGGATATGCACAACAACGACTTGACTTCACAAACAAATCTCAACATTACACTGGCGATGATTGGCACCCAGAACATAACCCTTTTCTGTTTATTCTTGGTCAAAATGACCTAGATTTAACCTCCCCGTTAGGAGAATCTAGCAATGCCCTTGAGCTCACTATCCCTGGTGGTCAAATTGGCGACATAAAAATTAAAATTTATGTTCATGGAGTAATTGGTAAAGATGGTTGGATTAATCCTGTTTTCCAATATTCAACTTATAATTGTAATCAAACTGGTGACGTGGAAAGAAAAAAACAAATAACTCATGAATTATATGCAAATGGAGCTGATAAACTTGCACAGCAATATTTGCTTGCTAGCACAGCTCTTAGAATGACAAAAATATTTAAAACTGGTCTCAATAACCTTAATGAGGGTCACGCTGCTCTTTTACCTGTTCTAATGTTTCAAGAAGAACTTCAAAAAGAACTTCAAAAAGAAGGCATTAGTCTTTCATTTGATGACAGAGCAGACAATAATGCAATCAGTAGAATTATTGCAAAGCATGGCGAAACAATTAAGACTTGCTTTCAGCGAGTTCAAGATAAAACATCAATGGTAACACATACCATAGATGCTTCTGCATTTGATACCTATACAGAACAAAACATGAGAGAAATTCTTCCTCGAGAAGTATTAAATACTATCTTTCTATTATGTCATCCTGAATCTCCTCTAAAAAAGTCCAAAGGTGACTTTACTGGGTTTGCCTCTATTTATGGTGGTGGAAATTGGGGTTTAAGCATGCCTAAGGTTGCAGTATATTTTGCAAACTTTTTAAATGCTGTTGCTAAAATTCATGAAACCATAACCAAACAACGTGTTTTCACAAAACCTGAGGAAGTAGCAAAAACAGGTAACGTAACAAATGCTATTCACTCTCCAACTTGGTGGAGTAAGGCTAACAACCTTCTAAAAGGAATGGAAGCTTTCATACCAAATATTACCAAAGACTACTTTAATGGTTTTCATTTATTAAAGCTAAAAAACAACCCTGTCTTTCAAAAAATGGTCAGAGAATTTCACAAAGCTGAAAAACAAGAAACTCTGGGTTTTATAAATAATCTTATTGGAAATCAACTTGGCGTAGACAGTCTTATTGAAGATGAACAATTTGATAAAACACTTACCGTTGTTTCTGCTAGAAGAGCAAAAGGATATAAATTAAACGACCTTCCTGTTATGGATTCTGTTGTCGAAAAATATGAAGAAATTGCTTCAGAGCTTAAAGATGGTGAAAAAATAGTTATTGTCTTTGCTGGAAAACCTCATCCTAGAGATGCCGAAGGCAGAGGTTATGTCGAACATATTATGAATAAACAACAAGAAGTTCTTCATAGAACCAATGGTAAAGTCATCATCCTTTATAAAGAGAATTATGACATGAACGATGGACAAGCTTTTGCAAAATTTGACGTTCTTCTTGCTAATCCTACTGTTGGATGGGAAGCTTCTGGAACTAGCCCTATGAAGAATCCTTTACGTTTAATCATGCACACATTTGATGGTTTTTTTAAAGAACTATCTGATGTTTCTCGATCTGTTTTTGGTATTTCAGATATATCTTTCGGATTCGGTCCAAAGAAAACAGAAAATGACTATCATGATGACTCAATGAAAAATAAGTACGCAATAGCATTTAGAGAAAAATTTGCCGAACTTACTAACATGTATTTTAACAATCAAGAAGAATGGACAAAAAAACAAATAGAACAACTCGGAATATTTACGATGTGTTTTCAAATGGATCGTTTCCAAGACAGTAACTTTACTCAATGGGTAAGACACTTTCCAGAATTCAAAGCTCTTCTTGAACAAAACGGTGTAACAGTGGAAGATGCTCCACCACAATAACTAATCTTTTCTATAACAAGGCTACAAAATATTGTAGCCTTGTTAATAAACGGTCTTCTTAACTCATACTAATTAGTCTAACTTTAACAACACCCTTAATGCTCTGTAATGTTTGTAATACCTTTTCATCAAGGTCTTTTTCAATATCAATGATATTGTAAGCATATTCGCCTTTACTTTTATTTAACATCTCAATGATATTTATATTCTTTTCTGCCAATATTGCCGTAATTTGACCTACCATATTTGGAACGTTTTTGTTCATGATTAATAGTCTGTACTTTGAGCTAACAGGTAACGTTGCATCAGGATAATTAACTGAGTTTAAAATATTACCTTTCTCAAGGAAATCTTTAACTTGCTTTGTTACTATCACAGCACAATTAACTTCTGCTTCACTTGTTGATGCTCCTAGGTGAGGAATTGGAATAACCTGATTGATTCCAAGTAACTCATCATCAGGAAAATCTGTAACGTATCTAGCAACAATGCCTTGCTCAATCGCTTTAATCAAATCTTCATTATTTACTATTCCACCTCTAGAAAAATTAAGAATCCTCATTCCTTTTTTCATAACCTTAAACTTTCCTTCATTTAACATTCCCTTTGTTGCATCATTAAGTGGCGTATGAATTGATAAATAATCACACTCAGCCAATAGTCCATCTATTCCAATTGCTCTAGTAACCTCTTTCGATAAACCCCAAGCAGACTCTACAGAAATAAAAGGATCTAGCCCTATTACCTTCATCCCAAGATCAAGAGCAGAATTTGCAACCATAACCCCTATCTTCCCAAGACCAATAACACCTAATGTTTTCCCTGCTATTTCACAACCAGCATAATTCTCTTTATTTTTTTCTACTAAGGTTGATACTTCTTCACCTTTTCCCTTAAGTGACTGTGAATAACCAATCCCTTGATAAATGTCGCGTGATGATAAAAACAACCCTGCAATCACTAACTCTTTTACTGCGTTTGCATTTGCTCCTGGTGAATTGAAAACAACTATACCTTGTTCCATACATTTATCTGTAGGGATATTGTTTACTCCTGCTCCTGCTCTACCAACTGCCAATAAAGAATCTGCTAACTTCATGTCATGCATCTTAAAGCTACGTAGAAGGATTGCATCTGGACTCTTTATCTCTGTGCCTATCTCATAATCATCTAATGGTAATAATGATAACCCTGCTGCATCTATTTTATTTAACGTTAATATTTTTTTCATTTTACTCTCCTTTTTTTATATTTGAGACACAACAAACCTTAATGCTGACGTGAAATCCATACTGTATAGAACTATCTCCTTGGGCACTTTAAGTTGTACCGACGAAAAACTTAAAATACCTTTGACGCCACTTTTCACTAAAGTTGTCGCAACCTCTTGAGCTGAACCCGCAGGAACAGCAATAATCCCTATCTCTATACCTTTGTTCTTTACTACATGGTCTAAATCGCTTGAATGATAAACAGCTATCGTAGTACGCAATCGCTCTATCTTATTTGTATTACTATCGAAACCAGCAACTATATCAAAACCATCACCCTTGAATGCCTCATAATCCAATAATGCTGTTCCTAAACGCCCCAACCCCACAATACAGGCCTTGTACGGACGAGAAAACTTAAGTGCCTCCGCTAATGTAGCGGTCAGTTCGCTGACATGATAACCTTTTCTAGTAAAACCCATGATATTTAGAGCACTAATATCCTTCCTAATAGTATGATCAGTGGTTCCCATCATAACGGCTAATTCTTTAGAGGAAACATACTCAGAGTTCGTGCCAATACTCTGCAAAATTCCATAAAGTTTACACATTCTTTCTGCGGTATTTGCTGGCAACATTACGGCTAACCCTTTCTTCTGTGAATAATTTCACATCAAAACACTAAAAACTAGTATACACCCTAACTCCGTTTGCTACAACTAACTGTATATATAGGATTTATTGGTGAAAACATTCACACATTAATATGAGTAATCGTTTTTGTGTTGTATTATTATGCTGTTTTATCGGTTTTCTTCTCACAAAACCAAACAAATAACGCTGTCCATAAACAAATACTTGCAATAAATCTTATAACATCTCTGCTTGCTTGTGTTTCTTGAAAAATATTAAACCGTAACGCAAATAAACCAATAAAAAGAATCCAAACAAGAAGTGACAACCAACCCTTCCAATTAATTGGCATATAACCACAACCAAGATCCTTAGTAAAAAGTCCTTTTCTTCTTCGAAACCAAAAATCATTGCTATTTACCATTTAAATCAAAGGCTCACTTTGATTATTCATTTCAGCATTAGCTAAAGGCCATTTCCATCTTAGCCAGCTAAATGGTGTCAGCTGCGGTGTCCGATTATAGTACCATCTTTTAAACTCAGACTGATTAATAAGTTTTCTTGATAGGAATCGCAATTTATCATTGAATTTCTCGATATCTGACCAATATTTTATGTATTGTTTTTCTTTTTTATTAAGTAGTTGATCCCTTACTATCTGATTATCTCCATAATTCATTCTAAGTGACTCCAAAATAGGATCTATATATTCATAATCTCCTAGTTCGTCTGCATCAAGTTGTCCTGGTATAAGTTCTGCTGAAGGCGGACGATTAATCATTTCCAAATCGAGCGCCTCTTCCCCATTTTCTTTAAGCCACTCTAAATACTTAATAACCATAGTGGCAGGAATAGATGCTATAAGTGGTAGCCCTAACAGGTCTCCACCAATTGTCCCATACCCAACTGCTGCTTCAGAAAAATTAGTAGTATTAATGACTATTCCATTTTCCTCATTAGCTATAGCCCATAATACATTTGCTCTAACCCTCGCCTGCACATTTTGATGCGCTAGACTATCCGTTCTTAAATTAAGTGTGGCAATTACAGGCTCAACCATATCGTCTATTGCAATCTCTCGCACTTCTATCCCTAGACCAGCTGCTAATCTTTCAGCAATTTGTTTTGACAGTCTCGCTGTATATTTGCCTAGCTTATAAGGCATCATAACTCCTACCACCTTATCGGCACCCAAATGCCTCTTTAACGCTACTGCGACTGCTGTTGAATCTTTACCCCCAGATAATCCCAAAATTGCTTTTTTATCACTTAGCCCTGCTTTTCTAAAATACCCCTTTAAGTAACAACCAATCATCTCATCTAGCTCTTGCATTGAATCATAACCTTGATAAATAACTGGCATATTGTTTATCTTTGTTGTATCAATAACCATACTGTCCTCAACAAAACCTTTAAGCTCTAAAACTAAACCTCCGTTAGCATTAAGAACAAAACTTCTTCCACCAAAAACCAGTTCATCCTGTGCTCCAACTAAATTAACAAACACTAGCGGTGTATTATAATGCTTTGCTACCCTTGAAAACATCTCAACACGTATTTTTTGTTT
>JBAXBT010000018.1:0-11970 GCA_037141875.1 Candidatus Riflemargulisbacteria bacterium | reverse complement strand
TCCCAGGTCTTGCACTCTTCACCTCTACAACACAAACAAAACAGCTGCCATAAGGTTCTAGGTCTTTTATGTGACATAGGGTTGGAATAAAAATATCATTTTCTGCACAAATTTGTAGTATAGTTTTACCTTCATTAAACCCATACTCTTTACCATTAATTATTGCTCTACTCACTTTTCACCTTCCACTGTTTACTGTTCACGATTACCTATTTACGATTTACTAATAGCCTCAACTGGACAAACCTCTTCACATTTCCCGCATTTGATACACTTTTCTTGATTAATAAAATGTGGTTTTTTTAGTATTCCTGATATTGTATTTACCGGACAGTTTTTTGCACATTTTGTACATCCAATACATTTTTCTTCATCAATGATATATATCATAAGTGCCTTACAGGAACCTGTAGAACATTTTTTTTTATTTATATGTTCCAAATATTCTTTCTCGAAATATCTCAAAGTTGTCATAACGGGATTAGGCGCTGTTTTTCCTAAAGCACAAAGAGAAGCAACTCCAATATTCTGAGCCAAACGCTTAAGCTTACTTAAATCTTCTAAACTCGCTTTCCCGTCAGTCATTCTAGTAAGTATTTCTAACATTCTCTTAGTACCTATTCGACAGAAAGTACATTTGCCACAAGATTCACTCTGAATAAACTGTAAAAAATATTTTGCCAAATCAACCATACAATTATCTTCATCAACTACTACCATTCCACCAGACCCTACAATTGCACCAGTGCTCATGAGGCTTTCGTAATCAACAACTGTATCAAAAAGTTCTACAGGAATACATCCACCAGAAGGACCACCTAACTGAACGGCCTTTATGGACTTAGTTGTAGAGGACCCACCACCTATTTCATAAAGAATCTTTCTAAGAGAAATCCCCATCTCTACCTCTATTAGACCTGCATTATTTATTTTACCCGCAAGCGAAAAAACCTTAGTCCCTTTACTTTTTTCCGTACCCAAACTATTAAAACTTTCCGCGCCTTTCCTTATTATCCATGGAATATTAGCAAGTGTTTCTACATTGTTAATGTTGGTAGGTTTTCCCCATAACCCTTTTGTTGCTGGGAAGGGTGGCTTAATTCTAGGCAGCCCTCTTTGTCCCTCTATTGAAGCAATAAGAGCAGTCTCCTCCCCACATACAAATGCTCCGGCACCTTCCTTTATTATCACCTTAAAACTAAAAGCCGAATCTAAAATATTATCCCCTAGAAAATTAGCTATCTCGGCATCTGCTATTGCTTGTTTTAATCTTTTAATCGCCAATGGATATTCAGCTCTACAATAAATATACCCTGTATTTGCGCCTATTGCATAACCACTAATAATAAGTCCCTCTAGGACTCTATGAGGGTCACCTTCCATTACAGCCCGATCCATAAAAGCTCCTGGATCACCCTCGTCTGCATTACAAATAACATATTTCTGTTCGTCTAGTGACTTTCTGGCAAATTCCCATTTAGTTCCTGTACTAAACCCAGCACCACCTCTGCCACGCAGCCCTGAGCGTTTCACAATATCAATTATCTGTTCTGCGGTTTTATTATTTAACAAAATGTTTTTTAGTGCTTCATATCCTTCTTTTTCAAGATAATCATTAATTCTGTCAGGATTAATAATCCCACAATTCTCGAGCACTATTCTGTTTTGTCCTTTAAGTTTAGTCTCTTTTTCTATAACCATTATTTCTTTACTAAGAATTGTTCTTTTGTTAATGTTTTCTAGTAAAAACAGTAACTTTTCAGGTAAAAGATTTGCAAAAATTAAAGTTTTTCCATTAATAGTTGTTTCAATAAGTGGCTCCAAATGACAAAATCCATTACAAGAAGTGTAATCAATTTTGATATTATTAAAATTTTTAATCAAAACATCAAGCTCATCAAAAATAACTTGTGCCCCTGCTGCTATACCGCAAGGGCCCATTCCAACTTTTAAAATTATTTTCTTACTCAACCTTTTCTCCTTATAACAATCCCAACAATTATTCCCCCTTCATAAGGGGGACGCTTCGCATAAACGAAGAGGGGGATTTACATCTTTCGCAAAATTACCTTGAGCTTATCTCCTGTTAATTTCCCATAAACTTTATTGTTTATCATAATTACTGGTGCCAATGAACAACAACCCAAACAAGCTACTGTTTCCAAGGTAAACTTGTTATCAGTAGTGGTTTCTCCTATGCCAATATGTAACTCTTCATTAATAACTTCAAGCAAATTATCAGCTCCTCTTACGTGACAAGCAGTACCTTTGCAAACTCTTATAAGGTTTTCTCCAGTAGGAGCTAACTTAAACTGACTATAAAATGTTGCTATGCCATAAATTTTATTTTCTTTTATACTAGAGTTTTTGCATACTTCTTGCATTTGCTCTTTTGAAATATACCCATAGTCATGTTGAATTGCTTGCAAAATTTGAATAGCTGAACTTTCTTCAACGCCAAATTCTTTTATTATTTGTTTAATGCTACGTACCTTATTAGACATCTTCTCATCTTACTATGAAGAAGAAAGGAATAAAAGTTTCATCATTTATCTTCTTTAATAATTCTATATTTATCTATTATCTCGATTGAATCTCAGAATCTGGCTGATAAAAACAGAAAAGCTTATTGCAAATATGCCCAAATTGTTTTTTCCGGACAGCTCTTGGTTGACCATTGATGTCTTTTGTAAGAAAATTACAGGATCATGTGTAGAATAGGTGCTATAAAAAGTCTTGAACCAGTTCACCCATCTAAGGCCCTAAACCTTATGTTGTCTCAACAAAAAGGCCACGATAACTCTGGATTCGCAATTGTAATGAAAGATCTTTACGGAATATTTGAACCGTATAAAGAAAAACCTTTGCTGTCTTATTCTTGTACTGAAAAAGGAATATCCATCATTGAGGAATTCATGATGGAAAAAGGTTTTTCCAAAAAAATATTTCGTTGGGAACCAACGGTGAAACCATTTGCTGGTATGGATTTTGCCAAAATGCCTTTTTATGGCTTTGATGTTTTTAATTATCCTGACAATTTAATGAATGCTCAGTGGGAAGAAATAGAAAATGCTCTCCTCGATGTCCGCCTTGAACTTAGAAAAATATTAGAAGAATCTGGCGAAGGGTTTGTGTTCTCTTTCTGGCCAGATGTTTTGATGTTAAAAGAAATTGGCAACCCAAATCATATTGGTGAATATTTTGATTTATGGACTGAAAATAGTGACATTATTTCCAAAAATATTGTTATACAATATAGACAAAATACTAATTATGAAATAGTCCGCTATGCAGCACATCCCTTCTTCCTGCAAGGATACACTCTTTGTGCTAACGGAGAAAATACCTTTTATGTAAAGAATAAAGAGTGTCAGAAAAATCTTCACAGAGGATACGTTGGGTTTGAGTCTGACTCTCAATGTTTCTTATACACTCTACACTACGTGCACCACCAACTTAAATGGCCTTTGCCTTACTACAAGCATGTTATTACGCCTCTTCCTTTTGAAGAAATAGATGAAATGGAAGAAGAGAAAAAAAGATCTCTCTATAAAATAAGAGAGTCGCTTGCGCATTTAGAAATAAACGGGCCTAACACCATTATTGGACTAATGCCAGACAACTTAATGTTTACTTGTTGTGATTCCAAAAAATTAAGACCTGTAGTTGTCGCCTCTGATGGCAAAACAGTGATTATAACCTCTGAGGTGTGTGGTATTAATGATGCCCTCCCTAACAGAAATGCAGAAACTGACATATATCCAAACGAAAGAGAAATTGTTGCCATTACTGACACGCTGGAGATAAAAAGATGGAAACAACAATAAACGAAATAACTCAAAATGATCTAAACTGGAAGATTTCATTTGATGACGAACGATGCACTCGTTGCGGAAAATGTATCGCCACTTGCACGTTTAATGCTTTAGAAATGCAAGTTGAAAAAAGAGCATACACCGCTGTAGAGCCTGAAAACAACAACCCTACAGCTCATAAAAGAAAATTTAAAGCTGTACCTGTTGTAAAACAAATATCTGACTTAAATCATAAATGTGTTGGATGCGGAATGTGCGAAAAAGTCTGCCCCAACGAAGCTATTAAACCTATAAGAAACACTGATTCCAGAGAACCATTACTAAACCACCCAGGAGGAAGTCCTATAAAAAGAGGCGGACGTACAAACTTAAGCACCGAAAGAACACTTGATAAAATAAAAGTTGGCAGAATCTCACAAATGACTGACCCTGCTCTTGATGCACAACGTCATACGTTTGACCTAAGAACACCTTTTGGAAGAATCCTTGGCCCAGAAGAACTACCTATAAAATTTGTCGATGATGAAATGAAAATAGAAGGCAAAACACCTCCAGTAAGATGGATTTATCCAATAATATTTGGAGATATGTCAATTGGCGCTCTATCTACAAGAGCATGGGAAGCCATTTGCATAGCAACTGCCTACCTTAATGAAAAACATGGGATACAAATCAGAATGTGCACTGGAGAAGGCGGAATGCCAATAAAACTATTAAAATCTAAATATCTAAAATACATGATTCTACAAATAGCATCTGGTCATTTTGGTTGGAACAGAATAATCAAAGCTATGCCAGAAATGGTTGAAGATCCTGCTGGTATTCTTATAAAAATAGGTCAAGGAGCAAAACCAGGCGACGGGGGACTATTAATGGCTGCCAAAGTTGCCAAACATATCCAAGAAATAAGAGGCGTCCCTAGAAATGATTTGCTTTCTCCTCCTAACCACCAGGGACTTTATAGTATTGAAGAATCAGTACAAAAAATGTTTTTATCAATGAATGCTGCTTTCCAATTCAGAGTTCCTGTTGCCATTAAAGTAGCCGCTTCCTCCTCATCTGTTTCTGTTTATAACAATCTACTTAGAGATCCTTACCATATCGTTGGCGGTTTCTTTATGGACGGCATTCAAGGCGGCACGGGTGCGGCTCACCAAGTTTCACTTGACCACACTGGTCACCCTGTAGTCTCTAAAATCAGAGACGCTTACTTAGCTGCTGTTGCACAAGGCAAACAAGGGAGAATCCCTCTTTGGGGTGGCGGCGGAATGGGCATGACTTATGACTTAGCAGCAGATGCTTTTAAAACTATCTGTCTTGGCGCAAACGGAGTTTTCGCAGGAAAAATACTTATTCAGCTACTCGGATGTATTGGTAATGATGATGGCAGATGTAATCAATGTAACGCAGGATTATGCCCTACTGGGATTTGCACACAAGACTATAGACTTGTCCAAAGACTAAACATAGATAAAGGTGCTGAAGCTATTGTGAATTATATGCTTAACGTAGATACTGAATTAAAAAAAATGATGGCTCCAATTGGAAATAGTTCTCTTCCTGTTGGAAGAAGTGATGCCTTAGTGTCCGTTGATAAAGCGATTGCTGACAAATTACAAATCCCATATGTTTGTTAAGGAATACTAAATGAAAAAAATAAAAACACTGAATGGACAAAAAAGATTATCAACTCAAGAGTTGTTACAAGAAATTTATTCAGCCATAGAAAAAGGCGAAACAGATATAACAATAGATGCTTGTGGTCAACACGATATTGGTGGCCCTGTTTGGAACAAAGACGGAAAAACTATTACTTTTAATATAAAAAACCCTGGTCAAAGAGTGGGCTCAATGTGTTTACCAAACACAAAAATAATTGTTGAAGGTTCAGCTCCTGCAGACGTTGGTTGGCTAAATGCAGGCGGAGAAATAATTGTGAAGGGCGATGGTGGAGATACCTCTGCCCATTGTGCTGCAGCAGGAAAAATATTTATCGGTGGAAGAGTTGGCACAAGGTCAGGCTCATTAATGAAACATGACCCTAAATTTGAAGCACCAGAATTCTGGGTACTAAAAAATACAGGCAGCTTCTCCTTTGAATTTATGGGCGGAGGAATTGGAATCGTTTGTGGCCACGACGCTGACAACCTTGAGTCTGTTCTTGGCGACAGAGCATGCGTTGGCATGGTTGGTGGAGTTGTGTATGTTAGAGGTCCAATCAAAGGGGTTTCTGAAGAAGTTAAGATATATCCACTAAATGATAGCGATATTGCTTTTTTAAAAAAAGGGCTTCCTGATTTTCTAGCTAAAATCGAAAAACAAAACTTAGAGACTAATCTTACACAATGGTCTGAATGGCAAAAAATTGTTCCTTTATCTTATGAGGGCGCTCACAAAAAATCAGCCGATAACATCAAAAGTTTTCGCAAGAATTATTGGGTAGAGGGTGGCATCTTCTCTGATGTATTCCCTGATCAAGGAAATGTCCTAGGATTAATTACTAACGGAATAGACAGATTGCGTTACCCGAAATGGGAAAACAAGAAATTTGCTGCTCCTTGTGAGTTCAATTGTCCTGCTGGAATTCCTACACAGGAAAGATTCAATCTTTTACGAAATGACAAAACACAAGAAGCCTTAGAATTAATTTACAAATATAGTCCTTTCCCAAAAACAGTTTGCGGTGAAGTTTGTCCAAACCTTTGTATGACAGACTGTACAAGAAAAGAGGTTGACCAAGCTTTAGACATTAAAGGATTGGGCTCTGAATGTAACATTAACGTTACAGAGCCTAAAACAACCAAAAAACAAAAAATCGCCATTATTGGTGCTGGCGTTGGAGGATTAACAACTGCTTGGCATCTCCGAATGAAAGGTTATCCTGTAACTGTCTTTGAAAAAGATAGTAATATTGGCGGAAAGCTTGCGAATGCAGTATCTAGAGAAAGACTGAAAGATGGTTCTCTTCAATATGACTTAGATAAATTTAACCAACTTGGCATAAATTTCAAGCTAAATACTCCAATTAGTGCTAAGGAATATATAAAACTCAAAACTGATTTTGATTATGTTGTACTTGCTACTGGTGCTTATGCACCTAAAGTACCTCCATTCCCAGGCAAAGAAAGACTTATGTATTCCTTAGATTTTCTCGCAAAAGTCAATAAAGGCGAAAAACCAATAATTGGAAATAAAGTTATAGTTATTGGGGCAGGAAATACTGGCATGGATGTTATTTTTGGCGCATACAAAAGTGGTGCGAAAGAAGTGGTTTGTATTGATGTGCAAAAACCAGCTGCTTTTAAACAAGAAATTGATCATGCTAAAAGTTTAGGAGCAGAAATAAGATACCCTGTTTTTACAAAAGAAATTCATGCAGATGGAGTTCTAACGGCTGATGGTGAAAAAATTATCGCTGACACTGTTATTCTAGCTATTGGTGAAGTTCCAATACTTGACCATATTCAAGACCCTTATGAAACAACTAGAGGATACATGAACGTTAAAGAAAACTATCATTTAACAGACAATGTCTATGCCATTGGTGACATTACCAAGCTTGGCCTGCTTGTTGATGCCATTGGTCATGGTCGCGAATTAGCAAATATCCTTGATGCCAAAGCAACAAACCAACAATATGCTCCTATTATTAAGAAGTTAGTAAGTAGGAATAGTTTAGTAACTGCATATTTTGACAAAGTACAAGCTAAAGATATCTGTAGTGGATGTGCAGATAAAACTCGTTGTATAAGTTGTGGTACTTGCCGTGATTGTGAAATCTGCAATGACAGCTGTCCTGAATTAGCCATCACCAGAATCGAAAAAGACGGTTCTTTTGAATACGTTGTTGATGAAGACAAGTGTATTGGATGCGGAATATGCGTTTCTATCTGCCCATGTGGAATTTGGAATCTTTATTCTAATTCTCCATATCATCCTGGCGAGGAAATCGAGGAGTAAAAGCCTTCGGCTTTTTATCATCCCCGCGTTCACTTGCGTCATTCCCATATTCATCCTAGTCATTCTCGCGTAGGCGGGAATCCAGGTCTTTATTAAAAGTAAACTTTTTGATTCTTTTACGTTAAGGTCTCATTGCCGACCTTAACAATCCCGCTAGTCCCTACGCAAACTCGCTTCATTAAAATCTGGGATATTTCTAGTCACCTTGTAAGCTAATGCCGATTTCATAATATAGCACTCAACATGCAGGAGCATTGCCTTGCTCTGTTATTCTAATCTAGCACCAATAAATGACGTCGAAATATCTGCGATTTTATATTTGCTCAGGTTGCTCCGGGACACTTTTAAATTACAATTTATGTAAGGTTAACATGCAACTTATACAATGTTATACTTTAATTAACCATGAAAAAATTTATTCTACTTTTATTAATTTCTCAACTACTATCTTACCTTTTATCAGCTGATATAATTTTAAAACAAGAAACTTTTTTTAATGAATCCTTTTATCTAAATGACAAACATATTGAGTACTCAGAAATTAAAGAACTCACTAAAAAAAATGCATACTCTCAATGGAAGTTACAAAATTATAAGACTGTTAATGATACTATTCCTTACTTACTACTTGGTGGCATCGCATTAATGACACTAAATGATAATTATATACACAACGTTGGCATAGGATTATCTTATACTGCTTTACTCCAGCTCTTTAGTAATAACGATAAACTCTCTTCTGCCGTTGACAGCTACAACAATAAATTCACAGAAAAGGAAATCATGGAGTCATACGAAATTAATAAAATAAAAAAACCGAAAAATAATACTGGAACCTTTTTTAATTCTTTATTTGCAATGACTTACGGAATTATAATGCTTAACAACACCGCAATCAACCCAGTTGTAAGTGGTAGTGCTTGGTTCAGTTTATCAATAATAGATTCTTTAACATCTGATAATCTCCAAGGTATGCTTTACCCAACATCACTAGGTCTTCTCTTTTTTGCCAACAATCTATCAGAGGAAAAAAGAAATGAAATATTTATGTCAACTTTAGTTCTTGGTTCATTTCTATATAAAGGACCTTACTACAGCAATCCTAATGAAGAAAAATTTATTAAAGAATATAATAATCAACTTAATACAACAATAAACTCTAACTAAAAATTGCTCCGTTGCGGGAGAACCGTAGAATTATTTAATGAATGAAACGTAGAAAAATCAGGACGATTTTTCAGGACAACTGAGCCAGGACAGGCGAATTTGTCCGTTAGTGGAATGAGTTTAATAATTCAAGGTGCGGAGCACTCGGAGCAGAGGGGATCGTAAGGACTGCGGAAGCCCTTACAAAAAAAGCCTAAGAGCTCTGCTCTTCATAAAAAGGGCTACCTTCCCAAAGGATATAAAGGTGTTAACCTTTAGAAATTAGCTATATAATATATTCGGCCAGTCGAGTCATCGTCTGTATATATTTACGGGAGGAAAGTCCGGACTCCATAGAGCACTGTAGCGGGTAACGCCCGTCCGGCGCAAGCTGAGGACTAGTGGAACAGAAACGACCCTATTAAATTAGGCTGAAACGGCTAAACTCTACAGGGAGCAAGACCAAATAGGCAAAGAGGAGTTGCTCGCTCCATTTGGATTTGCGGGTAGGTCGCTAGAGATAGATAGCAATATCTATCCAAGATAAATGATGACATAGAACAGGATCCGGCTTACGGACTGGCCACTATTAAACTAAGGTCTACACTCTTTTCGTTCAAGTTCTGTATATTCAATTTCTTCTATTATTTCTTCAGTGCCAAGTGATTTTGTTTTCCATTTATTAATAACAACCTTTTTCTTCCATCTACCTGTTGAGAAATATATACCAGAAAACACTGCTCCTATTACCCAAGCTATTGGAATTCCCCACCAAATACCATCCGTACCTATTTTGCCAGAAAGAAACGACGACACAGGTATTCTAATAATCCATAAAGAAAACAAAGTAATAAACATTGGAATTATAGTGTCTCCAGCGCCTCGAAGCGCACCATGGAAAATAAACATCAACATAAAGGCAAGATAAAATCCACCCACAATAAACAAATAATGTTGCCCAATAGCTATTACTCCAACATCGTGTGTAAAAAGCCCTAACAATGGCTTACTAAAAACAATAACAATAAAAGATAAGGTTAGAGAAATTACCACTGACATTATTATAATTGTCTACATTGCTGACCTTACCCGTTCATGTTTTCCTGCACCAATATTTTGTCCAACAAACGTTGAGATGGCCATTGATAAGTTCATAGCAGGCATCATGGCAAAAGAATCGATTCTCCCTGCAGCTGTAAAAGCAGCCAAAGCATCTGTACCAAACGAATTAACAATTCTTGTTAGTGCCATCATTCCTGCGGCAACCAGCATCTGCTGAACTCCACTAGGCAGTCCAATCATTAAACTCTCTTTAAATATTTGCTTATCAAATCTTAGTTTAAAATAATTAACTTTAAATAAAGGATTAATTCTCTGCAAATAAAGTATCCCTCCAAAAAATGCCACTCCTTGAGCAATCACTGTTGCAAACGCTGCTGACCAAATTCCCCACTTAAATACCACAATAAACAATAAGTCCAATACAATATTTACAAACACTGAAAAAATTAAAAGATACAACGGAGTACGAGAATCACCAAGACCACGAAGAATTGCACTGATGGAGTTGTAGCCAAAAAGGAAAATTAATCCACTAAAAATTACATTAACAAACACTTTTGCGTCACCGATAATCTCTGCTGGAGTACGTAAAAAAATTAAAATATGTTCACTAAATAAAAAACCTAATATTGTCAAAGCCACTGCCATTATTACTAAAAATATATAAGAAGTCTCTATGCAAACCTTTACCTTCTCATAATTCTTAGCTCCATAAAACTGAGATATCATAACAGTAATACCCATTGTAGCTCCCATCGTAAGAGCAATTAGAAGAAACATAATTGGAAAAGACGCGCCAACAGCAGCAAGCGCTCCCTTGCCTAAAAATTTCCCTACAATAATTGAGTCTACAAGGTTGTAACATTGCTGAAAAACACTGCCAATAAACATAGGGATTGTAAACAATAATATTTGTTTTGCCGTTCCACCCTTTGTCATATCCATCATAATAAATAGTCCCTATCCTCATTTGTAATTAGATTAAACCACATTGCTGCCAATTATAATAAACGTTTAAATAAATTCATACAATGCTGATGTATTACGTTTCAGCTATTATTCCTTTGCGAAGTAGGCAGTTTAGCTTTATAATACAGAAGACCTATACTATAAGGAGGATAATTTAATGTCAGAAATAATAGATATTCACGCAAGAGAGGTTCTTGATTCCAGAGGAAATCCTACTATTGAAGTAGACGTATTTTGTGAAGATGGAGCTATGGGAAGAGCAATCGTTCCTTCTGGAGCATCAACAGGCGCTCACGAAGCGGTAGAGCTTAGAGACGGAGACAAAAGTAGATATTTAGGCAAAGGTGTCCTAAAGGCTGTTGAGAATGTAAATGAAATAATCGCCGAAGAACTTATCGGTTATGATGCTGTTGAACAAAGAAACATCGACAACACTATGATTGAGTTAGATGGAACAGAAAATAAAGGCAAGCTAGGCGCAAATGCCATACTTGGCGTTTCCTTGGCTGTAGCTAAGGCTGCTGCGATGAGTAGTAGTCTTCCTCTTTATTCATATATTGGTGGAACCAATGCTCACCAACTTCCAGTTCCTATGATGAACATCATTAATGGTGGTTCACACGCTGATAACACAGTAGACATACAAGAATTTATGGTAATGCCAGTTGGCGCTCCTTCTTTCAGAGAAGCTCTTCGATGTGGTGCAGAAATTTTTCATTCACTAAAGAAAGTACTAAATGGCAAAGACATGAGCACTGCTGTTGGAGATGAAGGTGGATTCGCACCTAATCTAAAAACAAATGAAGAAGCTATCCAAGTAATAATGGAAGCTACTACAAAGGCAGGATACAAGCCAGGCGTTGACGTTATGATCGCACTAGACGTTGCCGCATCTGAAATGTTCGACAAAGGTCACTATAACTTCAAAGGTGAAGGCGTAGTTAGAACATCAGCAGAAATGGTCGCTTACTATGAATTTCTTTGTGGCAAATATCCTATCATTTCTATTGAAGACGGT
>JBAXBT010000017.1:0-12017 GCA_037141875.1 Candidatus Riflemargulisbacteria bacterium | reverse complement strand
ATCGAGCCATTTGATACAAACATGAATCTCCTAGATAAACTACAATCTGGTGATATCTCTACCGTGGATGCTCTCGGCAAACTTTCTGACACAAACAAAGTTAACGTTAAAGAGATTATGAACAGATTGCTTCGCGTGTATCAAACTGGATTATTAGAATTTCACATAACTGACGCTTGTGACCTCGATTGTACTGAGTGTCACTACCGAACCAAAGGAAATGCAACGATTCCCTTTAGCTACATAGGTCCTATCCTTGCTCGCCTACAACCAAAAGCGATAACAATTACAGGTGGCGGGGAGCCAAACGTCTATAAAAGTGAAGATAAAAACTTTAATGATGTAGTTCTAGAAATTAGAAGAACCCTTCCAAATGCTATGCTTGGACTTATTAATAATAATACGAAAATAGTCACTGGCGATTGGACAAAACACATTAATTGGCAAAGAACTTCTGTGGACACATCAAACCCAAAAACTTATTTTGAGATAAAAAGAAGAGATAAATATGAACAAGTTTTAGCTAACGTTAAAAGCTTATTGGCGGATTCAACAATTCCCTATGTGGGAATAGGTTTTCTATATAGACCTGAGAATGTTAACGAGATATCAGATTTCTTAAGGCTTTGGCACGACTGGTTTAAAACACAACCGCTATCAATCCAGCAAAGATTTAATATTCAATTTAGACCTATTGCTGCTCAAATCGATGACGTTTCCCAAGTAAGAGCTGGAAATAAACAATTTGTTTCGAAAAACGTGCAAGAAGAGTTTAGTAAACAAATTCTTTCAGTAATTGCTGATACTAAAAACAACGATGAATTTGAAAGATTTATTAGGCTGAATACTAATTTTGGTTCAATGGTAGGCAAAGACCTAAATGGACTTCATCAGGGGAAACCTTTTGCTAACTGTTTTAATGCCTTTGCGCATAGGGTTTTCAGATCCACTGGTGAAGAATATCCAGACTTTTTATTGCCAAACTTTCCCAAGCTTAGTATGGGGAACACCCTCTTAAATGGTGACGAAGATTTGTATAAAGTAGCTCTATTGCAGTTTTGGTACTTCAACAAAAGAAGCCCCTTTTGTTCTGCAGAGAGCTGCAGACAAGCATGGGTAAACAATATGGTTGAAGGCCATATAGCAGGAGACATCAGCAGAGACCCTTCACTAACTGATAGCTTTTATTGAGAACAACCTAAAATGAACTATAAAATTCTTAGTTTTTCCAATATTAGCTTAAACAACAAAGGGAACCTGTATTTAAATAATGGTTCACGGTTAAGGCCAGTCTCGCTTGAAGAGGCCAAAAAGCTGGGAATTGATTCCTTAACAGCTAATCACTTGCAACATTTCTTTAAAACACCTTTTACGTCTATTAGCTATATCAGTGGCGGTCGAGAATTAGAAAGATTTACCACTCACCCATCTAGTTTTTACCCTGGCAGTCCTTTTGACGTTTTCTCTGCAGTAAAAACATATTTAGAAACAAGTGCTGTTATTTTCCCTAGGTTTTATCTATATCCCTCCAGTGCTTGTAACTCAAAATGCATAATTTGTCCTTTCAGATTTAGACATCAAAATCCATTTTATATTCCACTAGAAACCATGCAAGGTATTATTGATTATATGCACGGTCAAACACCGAGGCCAAAAACTCTTTCAGCCATTATTTCTGGTGATGGAGAGCCTTCTCTTCATCCTGATTTCAAAAAGTTTCTTCTGTATATGTCAGAAAAAGACATCAGAATGTTTTTAAGTAGCAGCTTGATTCTTCCCGGGAGCACTGCTAAGGACAAAATCAATGTAATTGCAGATACTGTTTCTATGCTCACGATGTCAATTAAAGGCCTTAGTCCTGAAGCTTACCATAAATATCAGGGTGTTGATTCATTTTCTAGGGTGATGAATAACATGAAAACCTTAGTGAATAGACTTAATAACCAAAACAGAAGACAAGAAGCTCTTCTTGGCGTTGCTACGCTTATTCTTCCTGAGAACACAGGACATTATGTTGAAATGGTCAGAAGATTTGTAGAACTAGGAATAGATTATGTTTACTTAAATGTCGTTGAGCCCTCTTACAAACAATGGGGTATTACTTTTAGTGAAACCCTTAAACAACAAACTATTACTGAACTAAACGCCCTAAAAGAGTTTAATAACAGCGGAACGGTAATACGTTTTTCAACTGATATCTTTCAAGGAACGACTGAAAATTCTGTATATTTTGATGCCAACAACAGACAAAACACTGATATTTGTGGTAGCGCTTTATGGAACCCACTATTTATGTCTGACGGTAAACATACAGACATGATTGCCTGTAGATCAAGTGACAAGTTTTTAAATGCCGATTTTTCTTTTGGTAAAACCAATAAAGGGCAAGACCTCTCTACGTTAGTATCAGATGAAAACATTAAAAGAGTTATGGCTAACACTTCTAAATGTTTTAACTGTAGAGTCGAAAGACAAGTTAAGCTATTTGACGATTTAATCAACATTGAAAGGACTTACGATTTTAGTGGTGAATTTGTAATAAATTTCGCTCCCAACGTACTTGCTACAAAGGGTGGAGCTCTTGTTTTTGAGAATACCTTTAGAAAGAATAGATGATGAATCATAAGATTATTTCTACACCAAAGCTTCCTTTACCAATACTAAGTCTGCAAATTACTCAAGGTTGCAATTTATCTTGTATACATTGTGATTTCCAACGGGGGTTTAGGGAAAACAAAAATAGCAGGCCACTTCATATGAGTAGTGATTTGTTTGAAAATGTACTAGGTCAATATGCTAGATATGAGCAAAAATCTGAAAAATATATTACACTTTCAGTTGGTGGAGAACCAATGTTTCATCCACAATTTCTTGGTTTAGCTAAAAGAGTCGATATTGCTGGAATAAACTTTGGTTTTGATACAAATGCAACAAAATTAGACATTCCAACCATTAAAGCATTGTTAGAAATGTTTTCTTTTAAGAGAATTATATTTTCAATTGATGGGGCAAGCTCCAAAGTGTATGAGTCAATAAGGGTGGGCGCCAAATTAGAGCAAGTTAAAGCTAATGTATTAAACTTTTTAAGGCTTGCACAAGAATATGGCAGAACGGACATTATTTCAAGAGTTAACATGGTTCTGCAACAACAAAACCAAGAAGAGGCAAATGACATTATAGAGTTTTGGACTCCAAAGGTAGCACAAGTGAACATTAGTGTTTTGCGTGTTGGTACTAAATTTGTGAACCCAAACTGGATGCCAGATAAGCGAGTTGCATGTAATTTCCCAACCGATTATATGAGAGTACTAACAGATGGCAACGTGGTTGTGTGTGTAATTGACGACAATTATGTTTCTAAGCTTGGGTCTCTGAAAGATAATTCTCTGGAAAATATTTGGAATGGACTAGAGTATCAAAACCTTAGAACAGCACATAATAATAGCAATTATGGGTATCTTCCAATCTGTAAAGATTGTGATGCTTGGGCAGGGCGTTTCCAAGCTAATGAACACAAACAGTTTTCTCCAACTATCTCGCTAGGCATTAGACCAGCCAACCTAATAGCCTTTCAAGCAAAACAAAAACCTCTGTAATGCTTTACAAATTGTTTCACGTGAAACAATTAAATAATTTCATTACGTCAGCGCTTAAATAAAAAACAAAATTGTGTCATAATGTTTCACGTGAAACAAATAAAAAACAACGACACGCTATTTAAAAAAACCATAGACCTTTTATTCCAAGAGAATCATCACCACAACTTATCAGGAATCAAGGACTGGCAAGGCATGTACGAACAACACATTCTTGACAGCCAGTTCCTTTCAAAATTCATTCTTCAAACAGAAAAGTCCGAATTGCTAGTATTAGACCTTGGTTCTGGCGCAGGCTTTCCTGGTCTTGTTATTGCCATAGAAAATCCCAACAAAAAAGTTATAATGATTGATTCCAATAAAAAAAAGACTGACTTTATTAATTTAGCACTTGCTTCACTAAATTTACCAAACGCTTCTTCTCTTAACAAAAGAATCGAAGAGCTTGGTTGTCCCCAAAACGCCGACTTAGTTTGCGCAAAAGCATTAACCTCCCTAGATGTTCTTCTAGAATACGCCTCACCTCTTCTAAAACTCAACGGAATTCTAGTTGCCATGAAATCCTTGGATATTGAGCAAGAGCTTGCAGACGCAGCGCTGGTGGCCGAGCTGCTTGGCTTTGAGGAGCCAACGATTGTCCCGTATTCTCTTTTTCAAAGAAATAGACAACTCGTAGTATTCAAAAAAACAAAAAAAGCCAAAATAGAGCTTCCAAGAAATAGCGGAGAGGCCAAAAACAAACCATTAAGGAGTAAGAAATGAGGATAATTTCTTTAGTAAATCAAAAGGGTGGAGTTGGCAAAACAACATCAGCGGTCAATATTGCCGCTATGTTAGGTAAAAAAAACAAAAAAACATTACTTATAGATTTAGATCCTCAAGCAAACGCCACAAGTGGACTTGGCTTATATGAAAATAATTTTACTCATAGTGTATATGAAGCTATGCTCGGAAACATTGACCCTAACCATGCTGTTTATCCAACGGCTGTTAGTAATCTTTCCATAATGCCTTCAACTAAAGACTTAGCAGGAGCAGAAATAGAACTTGTTTCTGAATTCAACAGAGAACGTTTTCTGAAAACAATGATAGATAAAATTAAAGATAATTTTGAAATAATAATAATAGACTGCCCTCCTTCTTTGGGTCTACTTACAATTAATGCGCTTACTGCTTCGAATGAAGTAATTATTCCTGTCCAATGCGAATATTTTGCGCTTGAAGGCCTAGCAAGATTAATGCAAACAATAGATACTGTCAAAAACGCTCTAAATCCTGAGCTTTCCATAAAAGGGATACTTATGACCATGTACGATAGTCGCTTAGGACTAAGTAGACAAGTTGAAAAAGAAGCCAGAGAACATTTGGGTCCACTTGTATTTGAAACTGTCATTCCAAGAAATGTAAAATTAAGCGAAGCTCCTAGTTTTGGTGAGCCAATTATTAGTTATGATAAAAAATCCAAAGGTGCTAAAGCATACAAAAACCTAATAAAGGAGATTATTAATGTCTAAAAATAAGCTAGGACGAGGACTATCTGCATTACTTCCTGAAAAAATTACCAACGAGGCATCGAACTCTGAACTACAAAATATTCCTGTTGATAAGATTAAAACAAATCCTTATCAACCTAGACTAATATTTAAAGCAGACTCTATCTTAGAACTTGCTGACTCTATTAAGGAAAACGGTCTTATACAGCCAATAGTGCTTAGAAAAATAGATAATGGGTATGAGCTTATTTCCGGTGAAAGACGTCTTCGTGCCGCCAAACATCTTGGCCATACCTCAATACCTTCCATCATCAAAAATCAAGTGTCAGATAAAGAAAGTATGTTAATGGCTCTTATAGAAAACATCCAAAGAGAAGATATCACTCCCATTGAACAAGCCGAGTGTTATAAAAAAATCATGGAAGAAAACAAAATAACTCAAGCTGAACTTGCTGAAATGATAGGGAAAAGCAGACCTGCAGTTGCTAATACTGTCCGGCTTCTCGAGCTATCACCAAAAAGCAAAAAAGCACTGGAATCAGGAACTATCTCTGAGGGCCACGCCAGAAAACTTCTTCAATTAAGCACTCATGATGCACAGGACAAAATGCTTGTTGAAATATCAGCTAATAATATGACAGTCAGAGACATAGAAACACGAATTATTTCTAAAAAAACTAAAAAAAGCGCTTCAACTTCTCCTTTAAGCATTAAAAACGATAACTATCGCATAATTTGTAAGAAAAAAGGCGAGATAGGTTCTTTTGTAATAAACTTCAAAACCAAAAATGAATATGAAAATCTTTTAATGGCTTTAGAGGCTTTATAGAAAACCATTAATTAAAAATATTTCTAATCCACCTGCCCCATTTAGGTGCTTTAGCTTCTATTCCCTCTTGGTTGGATAGGTTTACCTGATTGTTACCTTCTTGCCCTAAAAACCAACCTTGCTTTTCAAGATTAGCATATTTCATAAACCATTTTATTTGTTTTCTGCCTGCTTTTTGGGAAAACATTATTATCTTTTCTTTATTGGCAAATTCTACAAACCACTTAACCTGCTCTTCTCCTGCGTTTTTACTGAAAATTTTCATTTTTGCATCACCAATTACTCCTGATTCGCAAAAAGCCTTTATTTGTATTTTCCCTGCATGCCTACTAAACACCTCAAATTGATCTAACAATACCTTTTTGAAAAAAATTGCTAACTTTATTGGTGTTGCGTATTTACTGAAAACTATCATCTGCTTTTCGTTAGCAAACATACTAAACGTTTCTATTTGATTAGCCCCTGCATATTTACTAAATAACTCTACCAACTTATCAATAGCTATTTCTGAAAACCTTATTACCTGCTTTGTTCCTGCTGATTCACAAAACAAAGTAAAAATACACTCTGCAGTTGCTTTTGTGGAGTCAACATTGTAAAGACTTACTAGCTCATCTAAAAACCAATCTATCCTACTTTCTTCTGCTTCTTTAACAAATGCCTGTGTCTGCTCTTTTCTTGCTGTTAAACAAAACCTTATTACCTGGTCCTTAGTAGCATGCCAACCGAAAATTTCAAATAAATTGCTTGGTGCTACTTCGCTAAAAGTTCTTATCTGTGTATCACCTGCATATTTGAAAAAAGTTAATAGAATCTGTTTAACTTCCTGTAACGTATTTGGCTTTTCAAATAAGTCAGAAAGCTTTTCATTATCATATATCTTAGAAAGTTCCTTAAGAAACCATACCAATCTTGTTTCATCAGCTGTTTGTGCAAAAATTTTAATTTGCTTTATTCTATCTGTTTTCCCTAGCTGAATTAATTGAATAATCTCCTCAATTTTCATGCCTACAAATAATTGCTTTTTGCTTGATTCTGTAAGATTAAGTGCTATTAATTTTGCATTCACCCTAACAACTCCTTGATAATTTCAAGTACGTTTCTTCCCTATAAATATATCGTATAGTTTTGATTTAAATTGCAGATTTTTTTGTGGTTAAAGGGTTTTGAGTTAGTCAACGGAAAGGCTATAGGAATTATTAGTTGTAACTATTTTCGTTTTTAAATTAAAATGTCCCTATGATTCAAGACTTAATTAAAAAAACAAAAATTGTAGTAGCTCCGATGGCTGGTATAAGCGACCCTCCTTTCCGTAAACTTTGCCGAGACTTTGGTGCTGAACTTTGTTATACAGAAATGATATCTTCTGTTGGCATAGTAAAGGGGGATAAAAAGAGTCTCTCTTTTACGTTTACTAAAGATGAACATCCTATTGCAGTGCAAATCTTCGGCCCTGAGCCATACGCAATGGCTGCAGCTGCTCTACATTTTCAAGACGCAGGAGCAGATATGATAGACATAAACCTTGGTTGTCCGGTAAAAAAAGTAGCCAAACAAAATGCAGGAGCCCAGCTGTCTAGAGATTTAGTTTTAACTGAAAAAATCATTAGCGCTGTTCGTTCTGCCATCCAAATTCCCTTATCAATTAAACTCCGACTTGGTTGGAATGCCTCGGAAGAAAACTATTTAGAAATATGCAAAATAGCTGACGCCAACGGGGTAGATGTGCTTTGTCTTCACCCTAGATATGCTACACAGCTTTATTCCGGCAACTCTAATTGGAGCAAGGTAAACGAAATAAGAAAAGTCTATTCAGGTTTAATTATTGGTTCTGGTGACATCAAATCTCCAGCCGAAATAAATAGTCACCTAGCAAACTATGATGTAGACGCAGTTATGATTGGCAGAGCACTCTGGGGTAATCCATGGCTGATAAGTGATTATCATTGTAAAGACAGATTGTCGCTCCAAGAAACTATCTTGCTACACTTTAAGTATTTATCATCCTTTCATGGAGAAAAAAAAGCAGCTACTTTGTTTAGAAAGTTTGTAAGCAAATATGTGCGAGGCCTTCATAATGCACATGAATTAAGATTAATAGGCAACAAAATGAATAATGCTAATGACGTTAAAGAGCTTGTTCTACTAATCCTCAACTCGGCAGAAAATGCTTTTACTGAAGTATAGCCATGGTAAGCATAGTCCTTTATGAACCAGAAATACCACCTAACACTGGAAATATAGCTAGATTATGCCTAGCCACAAACACCAAGCTTTACCTCAAAACGCCACTGGGTTTTTCTTTAGAAGATAAACACCTAAAACGTGCCGGTCTTGATTATTGGGAACACGTTGACTATCAACTAATAGAAAGTTTAGATGAACTTTATAAACAATTCCCACAAAGTAATTTTTATTACCTCTCAACAAAGGCAACTCAAAGCTATACAAATATTACTTATCAAAACAATGATTTTCTGGTCTTTGGTCCTGAATCGAGGGGGCTTCCGGAAAGCTTAGTTTTTGAGACTAAAACCGCAATAACCATTCCCATGTTCAACGATAAAGTAAGAAGCATTAATCTCGCAACCGCAGTCGGGATAGTGCTTTACGAGGCTATTCGTCGACTAAATTAATCCATCAAGAATTTACCATGAATAAATAGGTGAAACTTTGTCGATATTATACGTGTCTAAGTAAACGTAAAAGATATTTGGCGGGGGGTAAAATATGTCAGGATTTATAAGTGGTAATGATGTTTTTAAAAGTAATGACTCCAAACAATCTCTGTTAATTACTAACCGTAATGAAAAGTATTATCTTGGTGATAGAAAAACCTTTATGAAAACATTAGAAGGTACTATCAATAAAATCACCTTAGATTTAGCAGACCCATCCGTAGACGCTATGACTATCGATGGTCTCTATATTGCAAATAAAAACGACCCTGGTTCCTTATTCTTCATAAATACCAAACTTAATTCTTTAAAAGACTTAAGCAGAACTCTCGTTTCAAGTTTTGACTTTCTAAAAGAAATTGAAAAGGAAGTATCAAAGCTGATAGCTTAATAAAATGGTCATCCAAAAAATTAATGGTATAGACTTAGGCAGACAACTAAAAGCTAATAATTTAGACGCTTACAAACAAGCATTGGCATCTGATGCACAATCTAAAGACAATATAAAATCTTCAACAGAATCAAAAATCAAATGGAATATTGTTAATAAAACCGATGGAACGAAAACCATAGATACTCTTATGGACACTGACCACGTCAAACTAAGTAGTATCAGACAAATAGACCAATCTATAAGCGCAACAGTTATTGCACATAAAATGGGCTATAAAATCAACCTACAAGAAAAAATGGAAGTGCTTAAAGATAAATATATTAAAAACTATCTACAATCTAAATCCCACAACTTTATGGTTGCTAAATTCGCTGAACTCAAAACAGCCTTTTTGTCACAAACTCTGTCTAATCTAGGAGTTACTCCACCCGAGCTACAAAAAATGCAAAAAAAAGCACTTAAAGGTGCTCAAGAAGAGAATGAGCTGTTGTTCGAAGAGAACGAATACAATGAAGAAATGATTTATGTTATTGGTGGTTCTCCTAAGAAAATCAAAAAAGAAATAAGAATTATGGATGAAATAAGACAACAACTATCCACGCAAATGACTAAGCTTGGTAAACCTAATTATTATAACCAAGAACACCTTCTATTTATTAAACTTAACGCCTGTAAAAAAATGCAGGAAGAATTTCAAAAAGAACGCGACAATCTCCAATATCAAAAAGACTATCACTTTATAAATAAAGACGCCGTTTCTTCTGGAAGAACACTAATGGAAAAAATAAATTCCTAAAATTACTTCTTAACTGAAAAACCTATGCTTCCTAATTTTTGACCTAATGCATAATAAGAACCATGGCTGAAAGCAATAAGATTAGCTCTCTCTAAATCAAATCCTCCACTTTTATTTACTAAGTCTTCTCTAACCGAAACCCCTACCACTTCTGCAATAAAACAATCGTGAGATCCTAAAGTTAGAATTTGTTTTACTTTACATTCCAAACTTATAGGTGCTGTTGCAATCTGTGGTGTTCCCACAACTTGTGACGCTGCTTTTTTTAATTTTAAAACCGACCACTTATCAATATCTCTACCAGAACGGACACCACAAAAATCAGTTTCTTTCAAAAGCTCCTTATCCGTTAAATTAA
Organism: Candidatus Riflemargulisbacteria bacterium; assembly: GCA_037141875.1. Taxonomy (GTDB): domain Bacteria; phylum Margulisbacteria; class Riflemargulisbacteria; order GWF2-35-9; family DYQY01; genus DYQY01. The sequence goes on along the minus strand of JBAXBT010000017.1, from coordinate 1,873 downwards.
TAACAAATTCCCCTGTCTCTTTAATAATCTTGTGCGAATATCTGGATGGTCGGACTGATATAGACACCATTACTGGGTCACTACAAATCGTACCTGCCCAAGCAACTGTTATTAGGTTATGATCTTTAGGTGCAATACCACAAGATATAATAATTGCTGGAATCGGGTAAAGTAAATTGGCAGGTTTAGAATGTATTTTCTTGGTAGGTTTATTAAGCTTCATTCCATATTTATTATTTTTATCATGCATGTTTCTCTCCTAAATATTCTCTTAGAACCTTAATTTATACGCTAACGTATATGCAGCTTCTTTGTTACCAACTTGTTCATAATAAGTCACCAGACTGGTTATAGCATTAAGTGGGTAACTTAAAACACCAGTAATCTTATATGGAACTGCTGGCAAAAGTGTTTGCTCGTATGACACAACGCCAGACATCCCTTTGATTTCATTAAAAGCCACCGCCCCTCTTAAAAGTGGCTCTCTGTTACTATACTTCTCATAACCTACACTAACAATACCTAATGGCATAAGCCTAACAGCTGCACCTAAAAAATAACCATTAGTAGCTGGAAATGCTGAGGTTATATCCATGGGTGCTATCTCATAGCTTGCATTAAAAATATTAGGCATAAAATTTTCTCCTAATATACGATACTCAATTATGAAGTCAATTATATTTCCACCATCTATTTTTGTTCCAAGAGTAAGAGCATTAGACCTGTTTGATAAAGTTCCGTACTCGATATACGCATCCATCCAAGGCTTAACAAGTTTAAATCCAACATCTGCACTGTACCCATACGCACCCTTATTAATTAGAACTCTATTTAAGTCTAAAACACCATCAGCATCTATCACGTAGCTTACTCCCGCAACAACAGGAGTATCTAACCATGGAACTTTCAGTAAATCATATGATAATCTTGCTCCCACCACCCCGGTACCTGCATACATCCCATAAATACCTAATGGAAAAAATGATTTAGAATAACCCTTAAAACCTGCTCTACTCATATTAAAATAGGTTGAAGCTGGCGATGAATTATAGCCATCCATAACAAGTCCATACCCATAAGATTCCTGTGAAAGTTGACCGAACCTCATTCCCCAAAGACCATTATCATACTGTACATATTTAATCTCTATTAATGATAAGCCTGGAGGTCTTTTGTTTTCCGGAAAAACAATATTAACTCCTGCTCGTGCACTAATCTCTTTGAACGTAAAATCCCTATCAATATTCATGTTCAGTACATTTTGACCTTCATTAGATATCATGGAAAAGGTGCCACCCCGGCTCTGCTCTAAATCATTTACAGATAAACTTCCATATCTTGTAAAAGATACCGTAATAACCAATAAAACTATTACAATATATCGAAAAAATAAACTATTGCTTGGACGGGAAATCATTAATAAGCGATTACTGTTTCTATCAACAGCTTGATAGTATAAAAAAATGTAACAATAAAAGCAGAAACCATAAGATAAGAAAGACGCCTCTGATCCATATTGTCTATTATATTGATATACCTATTTGATAGCAACTACAGTATTTAATTAAGTTATTTCTCTGTCTGACTTTACGGCAACAAACAGGAACAAACACGTATTGACGTAATTAATATATTGTTGTATTATTGTTAACGTATCAAATATATTTGGAGGTGTTAATATGAAGGTAAAAATAAGAGAAGGGTTTAGTTTGTTTGAGCTATTAATTGCTTTATCGTTAATGGTCGTATTGAGTTCTTTTGTAATCCCAAACATCAGAAACATTCAAACTAAAAGCAACCAAATGAGTGCGGAGGTTAACCTTAGGACATACCAATCCTGTATCGAAAACTATTTCCTGGAAAACAATGTCTA
>JBAXBT010000016.1:0-12179 GCA_037141875.1 Candidatus Riflemargulisbacteria bacterium | reverse complement strand
CCTTTATTCGGAGGGGTAATTACTGTTGTTATTTGTACTTTTGCCTTAGGTGCAGGAGTTCTATATTTAACTGGTCTTAGAAAAAAAGACAAAGTAGCTATATAACCTCTTTGTCATAACGGACAACCAATGATGTCCAGAAATAGACAAAATGTCATTTAAAGCTTTGGCGAGAAATCTCAAGCCCAATAACTATATAGGCTCATGGATATCTCCACTTCGGTCGATATGACAATTCAATAGTTTTCTGACAGGATATACAAACTAAACAACGCCATTCTCGCACTTACCAACGTCATTCCCGCGCAGGCGGGATTCTAGTATTCGTTTTTGAGGAATGTTCTTATTTAAATTTAAAATTAGAAATGGATTCCCGCCTTCGCGGGAATGACCATCAGTTCTCATTAAAACAAAAAGAAGCTCTTAAGAAACTATTTTCTTACAAGCTTTATATAAATTCTCAAAAAGCTCAGGAATTAGCTTTTCTGGTACTGCAGAAAAAGCTATTCTCATAACTCCACTTGCCCAGATAACCCCTGTATCAAATTCATCTAACAAAAGCTTTCGTAATGCTTCGCCTTCAATACCCTTAGCTAGACGAACACACATAAAATAACCAGAATTAAATGGTAACGCTGTAAAAAATTTCTTATATTCTTTCTTTTCTGCTAGAACCTTACCAACTGCCTCATACCTTGTCTTGAGTAGCTCATATTTCTTTTGCTTCTCTTTAGTATAATTAGGACAACTATAAGCTGTCATAAGTAATGATTGCGAAAGATTAGAAGAATTATAAATATTGCCTCTGATAAGACCTGCTGTCTTAGCTTCTATAGCAGAATACAAGTCCTTGTCTCCACCTTTTATCGCATATGTAATAAACCCTACTCTAAATCCCCAAACATAATCTTCTTTAGTTGGTCCATCTATTTTAATGGCCAAAACATTTTCATGCAGGTCTGCTAATTCAGCAAATAAGGATTCAGTATAAATATTCTTCTTATAAACAAGGCCAAAATATGCATCATCCAATATAACCAACAACTTATTGCCTTGCTTAGCTGATTTTTTAATAAGATTAACAATAGATTTTACTTCCTCTATTGTTGGAGTATACCCTGTAGGGTTATTCGGGAAATTTAGCAAAATTGCCTTTTTGCCAACAGTATTATCAGATATCTTCTCCTCTAATGCCCAAATGTCGAACCCTTCACCCTTAAATGTATTACAAGTATCCAGCGCAATCCCAAAAGGTTGCTCAAATACAAGACCATAATTCTCCCAATAAAGGTCTGGCAGAATAAGCTTTTCGTCTTGATTAAAAAACATCTGTCCTACAATGCTTAACCCATGAGTTAAAGCATTTGTGACAACAGGCAAACTTATCGGTTTATCCTTTAAGGAAGGATTCTTTTCATAAATATGTTCATACCACTTAGCTCTTATATCAGGCCTTCCATAACTTGGAGCATATGGAAACACTTTATCAGGACTTAATTTAATACTATCAGAAAGAGAATCAAGCCTCATTGGAGATCCATCATCTTCAGTAGCAATACCTATGGTAGCATTTATCTTCTTACCATTAGCTTGCGCTGATTGTGAAAGTATCCCTGATTTTGGGAAGAAGGCATTTTTACCTTTTTCGCCCAACAATTCATAAACGGTTGTACTACTTTTTTGTATAACTTGATTTATCTCTACAGCCTGTTTATCCATCGACAACTCCTTAATTTTTTAAAAAATTATATCATACAGTTTTATAACACAACACATAATTATCATATATGCCCTTCAGATAATTATTATAATTATTGTTTTGTTATTAACTTATAAATAAAATATAATAAGATAAATAGCTTTCGGGGGATCTAATTTAAAATGACAAAACTTTCAAAAATATTAATTCCACTTCTTCTAGCTTCTGCATTCTTCTTTGTAGGATGCCAAGTAAGCCTTGATGATGGTGATAAATTAGAAAAACTGAACAAACCTACTGAAGCAACTAAACTTTACTGGGAAATAGTAAAAGGTGACAGCGCCAGTTATTCTCTTGAAACAAAACAAGAAGCACAAAAAAGAATATTGAGATTAAAAGACCAAGTAATTGTTCCTGAATTTCAACAAGAAATCATTTCAAACAAAGATAGTGCCTCTAAACTATTAGTATGTGACCTAATCCTAGCTTACAACAGTACCCCAGACTATAGATGCATCGTCTTAGCAGGAATAGCAGAAAAAAATAATCTAGAAAATAAAAAATATTATGCTTCTTCTCTAGCAGAATTACAATCAGAAGAAATAACCACAATGATGATTAATCTATACTCAGATTCTGTTCAGAAATATGATTCTGAAATTAAAGAAAAAAAAGATAAAGGTATCACCAATAATTTATCATCAGATTATCTTCTTAACTATTACCAGCTTCTTGCACTCTACAACTTGCCTAGAACACAATCCTTTTTAACCTCTTTGATCCAATCTAAGAAAATAATAGATCGTCCAAGCCTTATTAAAGCCTTTCAACTTATTGATGACTCTAAAATAATTGAACCTCTTTTGAGCATTACAAAAAGCACCTCTCCTAATGAAAACAAACTTATTACAGATATCTTTTTGAAATTTAACGAACCAAAAACCTTCAGTTTCCTGATAGGACAAGCTGTTCTTAATAATGATAATGAAGCTAAAATCATGAAATACTTAGAAAGTAACCTTTCGACAGAAAACTTAAAATACTTTGCCTCAACCTTCGTTGATTATAATTATCAACTTACAGAAAACGCTGTTATTTTAGCTAAAAGCTTAATTAAAAGGATACCTTCTAAGGAATCAGTATCTGCTCTTTGCGCTTTGCTACAACTAAAAGATGTAGCAAAAAATGAAACTTCTTATGCTGAGGTTCAAGACATCCTTGCATTTATTAATAAAAATATGACCAAAGAAAATCTTCCTGACCTACTCTACGCCTTAGAAAAAAACTTAACAATTAGAAGTACCAGTGATTTCTATGCTTTAGACGAACTCTTTCAACAAAATGTTAACATAATAAACAAATTCTATGACGACAACGAATACCTTAGATTTTTTATGCTAGAACTAAAAACGCTAGCTTCTGTTTATAAGGCCAAACAAAATATTTCCTTCTCTGTACAGAAAGCAAGAGCTTCAGAAGAACTGAAAACTGTGAAGCTATTATTAGAAGATATCCTAACCCAAACAGGAACCATAAGTAACAACCAACCAGCAAGTAAACTGCTTACAAATGTTAAGTTCTTCGCTTCCAAAATAGAAGATATTGAACTCAAAAAAATGCTAACTTCTTTAATAAAAAGTAGCCAATTTGAAAAATATATCTCAAATGACGACATATTTAACACCATAAGTATTCCTGAAAAACAAACTCCATCTGTTAATATTGACACTATAAAAACCACTGATGAATAAACTTATATTTGTTTTCTTTTTACTTCTATCCCTAGGTTTTTCCTACAACCTAACAAGCGTTTCAGATATAAGTACCGGAAGATCAAACATCGCCTACATTATCAATCACGAAGCGCTCCTCATAAACCCTGCTTTTTTACACCAAACTAAATTTGCTATCAGCAATCAACAAATAGACACAACTGGAATAAATACAAAACAACATGGAATCAATTATATGGTACTAAATGGCTTTGGTTTTGGAGAAATGAACAAACAAGAATCAACCACTAAGAATATCAAAGTTGGACTACTTGGCTATGGGTCTAAAATAAACAAAAACTTCTCTTGGGGATTAACTTACGAAACAATTACGCTTGAAAAGAATGGAACGTCAAACGCTACCTGGTCAACACTTCTCGGAATGAGCTATATTGATATAAAAAGCAACCTATACTTTGGGATTACACTTGAACATTTTTTCAAAAACGCAGATAGTGCCTTAGATGAAGACTTACCTCCAACTATAGCTTTTGGGTTTAACTTTGTCCCTTGGAATCAAATTATGTGGTCAAATAAGGTAAGTTTTGTCAGACAAACAAACCAAAAAATAAAATATAACTCCGGAATTTCCGTAATGGTCAACGACAACATCATGCTTAATTTTGGTGCTACCGAAACCGGATATGCTCTTGGGTTTGATCTTCCTTTAGCCCTTGAACAAAAAGGACTTGGATCTCTCCGCTATGCTGTAGAGGTCCCAAATGAAGTTTCCAAGCAAATGGTTTATTCTTTCTCCTACACTTGGGGCAAATAAAACTTATTTAATATTCACTGCAACCTTTCTAAAGTTGCTCCGATATATTCCTGATGTTAAACAAATTAGTTTCCCTACAACCTATTCCATCTGGAAATATAACACTTACATCTACTGGAAATCTTGGTAGCTCAAAGCTAATAAATGCCGCCATAACGCCAACTTCCGGTAAAGGAACTATTGCACAACTTAAAAGCAATCTTACACAACTTGATGCTATTTTGAAAAAAAACAATCTATCTACTGACAACGTATTAAGAACCCAAATATTCACAAGAGACCTTCAAGAAGCTAAAGAAATATACAACGAATTGGTGGCTTACTATGGCGGCATGCCCCCTGCTTTCAGCATAATTCCCCAACCTCCTGCTTATGGAGAGGATTGCTTAATGGAAGTACAAATAAGCGAACTTACTCCTAAACGAATAAATATAAACCTAAGCATCCTTGAACAAGAAAATATGCGCTGGGCTTTCCTTTCTGGTATTATGCCTAATGAAGGAATAACTGATACCTACGAATGTGCTAAAAATGTTTTTGAAAAATCACAACAATTACTAGAAAATAATGGTTTTTCTTTTGGGCAAATAGCAAGAACTTGGATATATCAAGACGATATAATCGGACATGCTCCCAACGAAAAACAAAACTACCAATGCATGAATGATGCCAGAGCTACAATTTTTAAAGATAAGACCTTCCAAATAGGTAATCCATCGACAGATAAATGGAATGGAAAGGTTCCTCCTGCCTCCACAGGAATAGATATGTCCCCCAAAAATGGAACACCAATACTACTTGAAGTCGTTGCAGTTAGCCCTAAAGCCACTAACATTATGGGATACCCTTTACGCAATCCTTTTCAAACTAACGCTTTTGACTATGAACAAACCGTCCTTGAAAAAGGCTTCGCAGAAACTAAAGCACCTCCAGCCTTCTCCAGAGGATTTTGCGTCGATTCTCCTGAAGGTTCTACTATATTTGTGTCCGGAACTGCATCGGTAGAAGGACAAGACGTTATCCATATTGGAGATGTTGCTAAACAAACAGAACTTGCTATCCTTAACATGCTTAGAGTGCTTAACGAAAGAGGCTTAACAGCAAAAGATATTTTTACCCTTAGAGCTTATGTAGCCAAACCAAAACATTATAGTGACGAAGATTTTCAAAATGCGTTAAGAATAGCAACTAGCATTGTAAAAGGAATTTTCCCTAATACCCCTTGTCTATTTACTCAAGCAAACGTTTGTAGGCCAGACTGGTTATTTGAAATAGAATCCATGGCTGGAACTACTGACTAAATTCTTTCTTAAATTTTCAATTCCTGAAATATAACATGTAGCCCAATAAACAAAAAAAATTATTACCATTTCAAAATAATTCTTCGCTAGTCGCTAATAATTTAACCTCTTCCTTTTGGCACCAAAACTCCTTTGGCAAATTCCCAACCATCTCTGCACATATCCGTAATCGATTGAGTTGTTTCCCAATCTAAAAGCCTCTTTGCCTTTGACGCATCAGCCCAAAAAGCAGGTAAATCACCTGGTCTTCTTGGCCCTTTTACCCAAGGAACTTTTTGTCCTGTTGCTTCTTGAAAGGTATTCACTAACTCTAAAACTGAGGTCCCTTTTCCTGACCCTCCGTTAAAAAACTCAAAACCTCGGTTTTCTGAAGCAAAACTTAATCCGGCAATATGAAATGCCGCTAAATCTTGAACATCAATATAGTCTCTTTTGCAGGTACCATCATTACAAACTGAATCATCTTTATTAAAATCATTACCAAAAATAGTAAGTTCTTTTCTAATTCCTGCTGCTGTTTGCAAAATAAATGGAAAAACATTGTTTGGGATACCTTGTGGATTATCTCCCAGCGTTTTATAGGCACCAATAGGATTAAAATATCTTAAGGCAACAATGTGCCAAGCCTTCGCTGGATCCAATTTGCCGCTATCCTTTAATGCTTGGTCCACGTTTGTAAGTTGCTGAAGTATCATTTCCCCCATAATCTTGGTATACCCATAAGCATTTCCTGATTTAGCAATTATTGGCATTGTTTCAACATATGGATATGGATTACTCCCATAAACGGTAGCAGAAGAACTAAAAACCAAATTACGCACACTATTCTCATCCATAACTCTCAGAAGATTTAAAAGCGCACCTAAATTATTATCAAAATAATCTAATGCTCGTGAGTGTGTTTCATTGGACTCTCCCACAGCTTTAAGAGCAGCAAAATGAATAACAGCATCAAACTTTCTTCCAGAAAACAACCTTTGCACTTCTGGCAAAAAACGAAAGTCGGCAAGAACAAATTCAGGCTTTGTTCCAGTAATCTCAGCTATTCGTTGCATGACTAAACTTGGAACTGAATTATACCCATTATCTGCAACAACTACCTCATGCCCTGCTTCTATAAGTTTAGCGACGGTAACGCTTCCGATAAATCCAGAACCTCCTGTTACTAATATCTTTTGTTTATTAAACTGCCCTACTTTATTCACCATCTTTGCAAGTACCTCCTGTAAAACTCTATCTCAAATATTTAATTAATCATGTTCATCGCAACATCAATACCGTCTTTTAACACCGTTTCAGCCATCTCTGGAACTCTATCCAAAAGTAATTTGAGCTGTTGTTCTTCTTCTTTGTTGAACTTACTTAACACGTGACCACTCAAGTCCTTTCCTTCTCTTTCATCGCCGATACCAATCCTTATTCTCGGAAACTCTTGACCAATTGCCTCAATTATCGACTTTATTCCATTATGCCCACCTGCAGAGCCTTGCTTTCTAATCCTAATCTTTCCTAAAGGAATAGACACATCATCATAAACAACTACAAATTCAGTCGGTTGACATTTATACATCGAGCAAATTGACTGAACTGCCTTACCACTTAGATTCATATAGGTAACTGGCTTAATAATATAGACCTTCACTCCCTTAAAAAACACCTCATAACACTGATAAAGTCCTTTTTTAGAACCTTTCTCAACTGCCTGCCAGTGTTCTATAAGCCTATCAACAGCCATATATCCAACATTATGCCTAGTACGAGAATATTCCGTTCCTGGATTCCCAAGTCCGACGATGAATAATCTGTTACTTGTTTCTTCTTTATTTGATTCTTTGAATAATCTTAACATCCATTAGTTCCCTTTTTGCATCTGTTGCTACCCATTTTACCGAATCTTTTTGCTCAAGTATAGCTTCGATAGTTATAAGTGCCTTCTCTCTAAGCCTAACATTTCTTTTACCTATTTGTCGAAGGGCCCAATTAACGCCTTTTTTAACATCATTCCTGCCGTCGCAAGACTCTTGCATGATTCTGTCAAAAAAAGGGTAAAATTTATCATCTACAGCCTTCTTATCGCTAACTGCAAGTCTGGCCATGAGCACAAAACCTGTCCTTTTCTCAAAGGTAGGTTGTCGATAACTATATTCTAAAGCTTTCTCATAAGCATTTGGCATCTTCTCGAAAAGGTTCATACAAAACTGATCGCAAATCTCCCAATAGGAAAAAAAGCTAGCAAATCTATCCATAAGCTCATCGCTAACTTGCTTAGGGTCCGCTATCATGCTGGCGATTATCTGCGTCTCTCTATAACCGCAATCCCATAACTGCAAGGCAAGTTGGTGGTCCCTCTTTATCTTTTTAGCAATATCTCTCAGTATTGGAACTTTTACTGCAAAAGTTTTCTCAGGATTTATTCCAAACCTTTGCATCCCAGCTATTTGAGATGGATTAGAGTGCTTTTTCAACTCATCAATAATTTGTGAAATGTTCATAGGTTTATTATGTAGTGTAGATTGAATATTCTCAATGCTTTTTAGTCGAGAATATTACCATAAGCATTTTTGAGAATAAAAATTTTAGCTAGTTAACTTTTCCCTAATTTTATCAATGACTGACTTCTCTACTCCAAACGTCTTTGAAAAATCTATCTCATCAGAAAACAACAAGCTAATAGCATTATAATATAATGATGCCTTATTCATGAACCTAATATACTGATAATTATATTCATATTTAACAGGCAATGATTCAACATTGGCTAATTTTCTTCCACTACAATAAGTCTTTGAATCATCACCATTTGATGACAGAAACAAAGATACTTGTTTAAGAAATTCAAATGGTAAATCAGAAAAAAGCATAACAGAATTAGTATCATGATACTCTTCTTCTCCATCGACAATCTCAGTGCTCACCATCGCATGATTACGAGCAGACGATCCTCCGACTTCTCGAATTGCATTATTAATCGCAGTTGATGAAGCAGCAACGCTTGACTGATAATCATCAACTAACATTAGTTTATCCTTAAGGCTCATACCATGATCACTAAAATGTTTATTTACTAAACTTATAGGAAACCTTCTAGTAAAATCAATAAGAAAAATCCTATCAGATAAATCTCTATACCGAGGAACTACAGCAGATATCAATTTTGAAGCATCATAAATTAAATCTGCGCCTCTTCCTAAAAAAACCAAATTAGGTTTTCCCTCAGATTCTAAAGCCTTATCCATTATTCTCATCGCAAAAACAACAATTGCTAAACTATTTTTAGAAATATGCTGAAAATACTCTTCATCTAATCCAGCCAAAATAGCTACTTTTAACTCTGAAGCTATTGCTTCTTTAGACATATTTGCAACTTCTTGGAATAAGCTATCTTTATATAATGACTGAAGACCAAATCGCTTTATCATTTCGCTTAAAAGACCATTATCCTTAAAGCTTGGGTACTGAATTCCTTCAGAAAGAAATTCTCTTGTTTTTGCAATATTGTCATTCATTAGAGCAACTATCTTATATGTCATCTTCATAATTAATTATCACCTATACTATTAATATGCCCAAAAAACCTTCAGTTTAACCATCCTTCATAATAAATGAAAAAGCGTTATGTTTTCCTAACAAAAGGTCTAGGTTTAGTTTATAATCTAGTACTAATGATAGAATCTATTGCCACCAAATATCGTCTTAATCATAACCAAAAAAAAGAAGCGGAAGAAATGATCGCAGAGCTCATGCTAAAAGACTCATCTCTTCTACTTAATTTTTTTGAAAGTTTTGAAAGTGACACCAACCAAATATCAGACGCATTCATCACCTGGTTACGTGAACGAAGATACCCACTATACTCTGCATATCATAAAAAACTTTCATTACTTCTAGCTAATATCCATAACCATAATCCTTACTTCCGCATAGTTTATAACGATAATTTTGAAAGTGATGAATATGAAATAGCCTATATTAATCCATCTACCTCAAGCAAAGAACTTGCGGAACTGAAACTTACAGAAAAGAAAGAATACCTTCAAGAACTTGCCACCCTTATAAAAGGCAACCCTAATGATTAACCCTAATAATTGCACGCCAATACACAAAATACTTATCAATGAAAAAGTTAAAAACACTACGCTCAGCACTAGAATATTACAAAAACTTCCTAAGGCTGAAACAATATTGTTTAAGGATGAAGACCTAAAAGAAGTACTAAAGCACCATGATGCACCCACAACTCTGCTCCTAACTACGCTCAAAGGTCATCCCATCATAATGTGCCCTGGGACAACAAAATACCACTGTTGTAACTATAGAATACTAAACATTGGTCATAACTGTACCTTTAACTGCACCTACTGCATTCTACAAGACTACTTAAAAACAAAATCTCTCTCACTTTTTACTGATATTCCAGAATATATGCAAAAAAACATAATAGACAAATACATAGACGACAAAAGCCTTTACCGAATTGGCACAGGAGAGTTTACTGACAGTCTTATAATAGATAATATCAGCGAATTATCAGCTGATTTAGTGAATTTCTTTAGAGATTATCCAAATATCCTCTTAGAACTAAAAACTAAATCATTAAACATAGAAACTTTACTAAAAACTAAGCCAGCAAACAACATAATTGTAGCTTGGTCTGTAAACTCAAGCAGAGTTACAGCCGAAACAGAAAGCGCATCCTCCACTCTTGAAGAAAGATTAGCGGCAGCAAAACAAATTGTGGAACATGGCTATGATGTTGCCTTTCACTTTGACCCGATGATTCTATACGAAAACTACTGGGAAGATTACCAGCTAACTATTAAGAAGATTTACCAATCTATCCCTAAAGAAAAAGTGCGATGGATTAGTTTAGGTACTCTCAGATTCACCAAGGGACTAAAGCCAACTTTCCTTAAAAAGAGCCCACTCTTTATTGATGAATTTATTCTTTCTGATGATCAGAAATTTAGATACATAAGATTTAGAAGAGAAAAAGCATATAAAGAAATGCTTAATGAAATCAGGAAACATCACCCTGAACAATTCGTCTACTTGTGTATGGAATCTTCTGTCGTCTGGAAAAATGTCTTTGGCTTTAACTTTAAAGATAATGAAGAATTTGAAAATTGGTTCAATGAAAAGGTTTTCACTCATCTATGACAAATAAACTTGGACTAGGAACATGGCAATTCGGAAAACAATTTTGGGGTGACGTTAAAGATACCGAAAGTATTGAAATACTAAAAAAAGCTATTGAAAACGGAATATCTCTAATTGATACCGCTCCCATATATGGTGACGGTCATTCAGAGGAAATAGTTGGGAAAGGAATAAAGGAGAAAAGAGAGAAAGTTTTTCTTGCAACGAAATGTGGTCTTATACATAACAGTAAGGGTTACTTCCATGACCTTACCCCAAATTCATTAGAAAAAGAATTATATGCCTCACTGAAAAGACTAAACACAGACTATCTTGACCTCTATCAGATACACTGGCCAGACAAAGACTATCCAACAGATAAGGCGATTGAGTCTCTGCTAAAATTCAAAGAAAAGAAACTCATAAATAACGTTGGTGTCTGCAATTTAAGTCTCGACGAACTAAAAGAACTAGAGCTACTCTCAGAACTAAGCTCAGTTCAAACACATTTTTCTTTAATAAATCAAACCGAACACAAACCTATTATCTCTTTTTGTAACAACAAAAAGATTATGACTATAACTTACGGAACCTTCCAAGGCGGACTGTTACTTAATAAATTCACTTCGCCAAATGACATCCCGCAGAAATCAGCTAAGAACTTTTTCTATCAAGGGAAAGACAAACCCACCTGGGAAAACATACAAAAAATAATCGCCGAACAAAGCTTACTAGCTAAACAAAACAACTTATCTTTGTCCCAACAAATTCTAACGGCTACTCGCAAAGATTCTGAAGCTACTTATACGCTAATTGGCTGCAGAACATTAAAGCAACTTATCGACAACCTTGCCTAATGACCATTTTTTGTGTACTATAAATAGTATGGCTGACATACTAGGAAACCTCATTCAATCCAAGGTTAAAAGGAAGCTCCTTGAGTTATTCTTGTTTAATAACAATAAAAACTATCATACTAGAGAATTAAGTAGACTTATTAATGAGCCTATCTCTGCAGTACAAAGAGAAACCAAAAAACTTGTCGATGCCCAGATTATCCATCGGTACCCTCAAGGCAACCAAGTGAACTACTTTGTAAATGCGCAAAACCCTTTCTTTGATGACATAAAAAGACTTATCTTAAAGTCAACAACTGAACCAAAAAATATCTTTAAGCTACTGGTTAAAACTAAATCGTTAGAAATAGTATTACTACATAGCCATACAGTTAAAAACCCAATGGACTTTTCCAAACCTATCCAACTTTTAGTCGTAGGAACTTTAGAACAAGAAGTTGTAGAAGAATATCTAAAAGCTACTATGGAAATATTCAACAGAGAATATGAACTGACCTATTACTCCCCTGATGAATTCAACATCCTAAAAGAAACCGATAAAACCTTACTCCAAATATTTAAAACTAAAAAAAATGTCTTGTATTTAAAGGGCACACACCCTCAGTCTCCTTTGGAGACAGCTCCCTCTCAAGAGGGAGC
>JBAXBT010000015.1:0-12189 GCA_037141875.1 Candidatus Riflemargulisbacteria bacterium | reverse complement strand
ATCCAGGAGATCGAAGATGGACAAATATAGTCTTTCCTTTCAGCAGGAGGAGATGTGGATAGCAGAACAGTTTTATTCTACGGGTAATCTATGGAATATTGGTGGGTATAGTAAGTTGGATTCAAACATTGACCCTCAGCTTCTTTCGAAGGCAAGCGTTCTGTCTCTTAATAGTTTTTCCAATTTTAAAGCGCGAATTCTAGTAGATAAGGATGGAGCTCCATATCAGGTATTTGATGAACAGGTTGCTTTTGATTATGAATATGTAGATTATTTAGTAGACGATGAAAGTGCTATTAGTTGGATGCAAAAGAAGATGGTTGAGCCATTGCTGTCTAATGAGAGTAAACTTATTTATGTAGCTATAATAAAGACTACAAATGCTTTGTTTTATTTTTTTAAAATTCATCATCTATTATCTGATTTTTTTGGTGTAAAAATTATGGCAAATATGATGATGCAAATCTATGCTAAATTAAAAGATAACCAAGAGATATTATTACAGTCGTTGGTGGGTACTGATTACCGAGATTATTTAGTTTCTCAAAAGGCTTATTTAGGTTCCCCTACTTGGTTAAAGGAGAAAGAGTATTGGGAAAAAGAATTGAGTCTTAAAGAAACGGTGTTTAGTTTGTTCCCCAAAATACAAAACAATCAATTAAAGAGTAAGGTTGAGTATATGGTAGTAGATTATTTGAAAAAAGAAGCATTAGTTAAGCTAGCTAAGGACAATAATGTTTCAGTTTTTGTGTTTTGGCTTTATTTAATAGGCACGACTTTTATTAGGATGAATTCTTTAGAGTTTTTTTATCTTGGAGTGCATTTTTTGAACAGAATAAATATAAAACAAAAAGGTAATCCTGGGCTTTTTGCAAATTCTTTGCCAATCAAGATAGGTAATAACGAGTTTAAAGAAGAACTTTCCGTAGTATCTAAAAGAGTTAAGAATGCTTTTAGACATCAACAATTTCCTATTAAAAAGATTTCTTTGCCGACAGATTTTTATTCAGTGGTAGTTTCTTTTGAAAGTTATCAGAAAGAAGAAGATATATATGCATGTACTTTAAAAAGCGATGAATCAATCTGTCCGATAACCTTTTATATTGATAATAATAAGATACAAATTGTTTATCATGAAAGCATAGGAATGGAAAAGATAAATGAAATAATTGCAAATTTATGGGAGACTATAAATAGGGTCATAGGTTAAAATGATGTTAGCGGTTCAGGAGGTAATAAAATGAAAAAAAGATTGATTCTCGGAATATTATTGGTAAGTTTATTTTTAATAGTAGCAACTGCTTATAATTTTGATAGTAAAAGTAATATTATTTCTGTAAGTGGAAAAGGCGAGATATCCTTTAACCCAGATATCGCCTATGTTTCAATAGGTGTCAGCGGTATTTTTCAAGATGTTTCTAAAGGTCAGAAGGAAGTAAATGATACCGTTTATCGTTTTCTTGCCAAGGTCAATGGGCTTATCCCAGCGGATAACATTTCCACAGAGAGGTTAAACATTAACCAAAATTATGAATATATTTCAGGCAAAAGACAGTTTGTAGGATACAACATAGATCAACAGCTGAAGATAAAATTGCAAGACGTAAAACTTATTGGCAAGATGATTGATTTAGCCGTAGAAAGTGGACTTAATAATATCGGGCAGATTGACTTCTCTAGTTCAAAGTTGGATGAATACAATCAAAAAGCTTTAAAATTATCCTTGCTAGATGCCAAGAAGAAGGCAGAGCTTATCGCAGGAACTATGAGTATAGGGAAGATTAAGTTAAAAAATATTTCTGAGGTTAGTGAATCTGTTCAGCCTTTGAGGAGTGATGGATTTCAAATGAAGGCTTTGGCCGTTTCTGATACTGCAACTCAATATCAGATTGGCGATATGAAAGTTGGGGCTCAAGTAAAAGTTATCTATGAATTCTAGGAGGTAAAGATGAAAGATGTTCTAGTTATTATGGGAAGCAATTCAGATATGCCAGTAATGCAGGAATGTATAGATACATTGGGTAAGTTTGGTCTGACATTTCAGGTGGAAGTTGCGTCTGCTCATCGTACACCAGAAAAGGTTTTAGCCATTGCCAAAGATGCAGATTCAAATTATAAGGTGATAATTGCAGCAGCTGGTAAGGCGGCACATCTTCCTGGAGTTATTGCAGGTCATACAATACTTCCTGTTATTGGGGTTCCTATGAAAACGTCAGATTTGGGAGGAGTTGATTCTTTATATTCTATTGTTCAGATGCCTAAAGGGGTTCCTGTTGCTACTGTAGCTATTAATGGAGCGATGAATGCAGGTATTTTGGCAGCGCAGATAATAGGTATTACGGAAAAAGTTGTAAGAGATAGACTTTTTGCACATAAAGAAGAAATGAAAAATTCCTAATGAACTTTCTTTCTCACATAAATTATGTTGATGTTGCTGTTGTTTTGTTTCTAATATTTATTAGTTATCGTGGTTATGTAAGTGGTTTTTTAAATATTTTATTTGATTCTTTAGCCGTTATTGTTTCTTTTTATGCAGCAAATCAATATTCGAGTGTGATTAAACAATGGATGGCACATTACCTTAAATTTACTGTTCCATGGGCAGGCTTTGCGGCTTATATTTTGACCTATATGGCAAGTTTTTTGTTCTTTGTAGTATGGGGTCGAATTATGACTAAAATCTTTAAAATGAGCTCTATGGGATTGTTTAATAATATATCTGGAGCGGTTCTGAACTTTATTAAATGGTCATTGCTTATATTCCTTGCACTTTTGGTTGTAGAAAAGATAACAATTGTGCCAATAAGAGATTATTTAAGTCATTCTTTTGTGTATCAGTCATTTAAAATAGCCTCAGCTTGGGACTTTGTTAAGGAATTTATTCCTGTTATTTAATCCTTCCGCTCGAACATAAATAGGTTTACACAAGGCAGAAAGTTGCGAGCACCTTCCTTGTCAAGGAAGGTTTAGAGGTTGAGTGGCTGAATAGTGGCTTCTGGAAATCTATCCGCGAAAATGTACATTTGGGTTTATAAGACGGCACCTGGAAGTACCTTTCTTTTTCTTTAAAGTTACTAAATAGAATACAATTTCTAAACCCTTCTTGATAAAGAAGGGTGGCGACACAGTAGTGTTTCAGGAGTTGTCTCTTTGTTACGCCGGGAAGATTGGCTTTTCAAGAAAATGTTTAAAACTAAAATTTCTGGGCAAAATACTAGATAAGTATATTAAGATATATTTATATTTTCTGTTATATGAAGATAAATGGGAAATATGTAGGTGTATTGACGATATATTGATAATAGGGTTTTAAGAAGGGGAAATTATATGGGAGACGCACCAGGTTCTGTTCCAGGATCTACAACAAATAAAGCTAACTATAAGTCAGTAAATAAAGAGGCTGCTAAGTCGCCTAATTCTGTAGATATAGGCTTAGGTGGAAATGTGGTAACTTTTAATGTGAATGGTATTACAAATCCTAGCAACTCATCTTTTGGACAATCTTCTAAAAATCCAAATGAAGTTTTAGCTAATCGTCTTTTTCCTAAGAATTCTAACGTAGTTGAATTATTCAAACAACTAGAACAATTGTCTAATGATTTAGCGGCAGCAGGAATTGAATCAGCAGACATAGCAGTAGTAGATGGAAAGGTACAAATTACTAATCTAAAAGAAAAAGGAAATCCTTTTCCTTTTAGCGCTTTAGATAAATTTATGGCAAACCGTATTTCACTTCCAGAAGATGCTAAACAATCAGACATAACGTTAAAACTTGTAATGAGTATTATGAGTATGGCATCTGAAGCTAAAAGTGACCTTATTAAGATGATAATTAAATCGATGAACGATAATCGTAAGATGTGGATGAAGATGCTTAAAGATTTAGCGAGCTCAGATGCAAATAAGAAGATGGAAGCGAAAGCTTTATTGGTAAAGTTGATGTCAACAATGGCTAGTAGAGATCCAGATGTTGCGAAGGAAATTTCTTCTTTATTATCTTTGTTGGGGATTACTGTTGTGATAGATAATAAAGAAATAAATACACCAATGATGGATGAAGAGTTTAATAAGATTAAGGCTCAATATGCTCCTAAGGCTACTAGTTCTATTAATGATAATAATAGTAATTTAAAGAGTAATAATTTTGCAGAGCGCTATATCAGAGATTTAGTGAAGGTAATACCATTTAATTTTGAAAGGGAGGTAAAAGGTCATGTTAAAGAGTAAGTATCAAGAAAAAGAAGATTGGAATCCTAAACAGAGTAGAGAAGTTAAGGAAAAGAGACAGACAAAGAATCTTTCAACAGTGATAAGTTATCAAGAAGAACAAGTATCAGACGATTTAATGAGTTGGCTGGATTAGCACTTCGACGACGCTCAGTGACCGAAAATAACGAAGTAACGCAGTAACGATGTTACGAAATAACGAAGTGAACAGTAAACAAGAATAGGAAATTAAATAAATAGACGAAGTGACGGAAACAATAGGAGTAAGAGATGAGTTCTGACGGAAGCATTAAAAGTGGCAACATCGAAAGATCAATTAACACAGCTCAGTCAAATGATGTGTTGAAGGCTGGAGAAGCTAAGAATATTGCTACGCGTATGCTAGGCACTACTCCTCCAACTGGAATCACCTATGATGATTTAGCTAAGGTAGTGACTGAAACGGCTAATACAGATGTTCCATTTTTTTCACGAATAGTGGATTTGATGAGTCGTGATAATTCAAAAGATGATGAGTTTTTTACTCCAGCAGGCTTAAAAGCATTAAGGAAAGCAATATCAGATATAAAACCTCCAATTACTAAAGATACATTAAATGTAGCTATAACAGAAGTTTTAAAAGATAAAGCTAATACATCAATATATGTTAAGGATTTACCAACGGAAACTGGTGCAGTTGTAAATGCTTCTAGTTCTGATGAGTGGGAGAAACATTTAAAAGGAATGCTGAATGTTAGTTCTGATCCTGTATTTGAAGCATCACTACGAGTAGATCTTGATTTAGAACCAGCGGTAAAACTAAAGGTAGCCACCAATTTGAACAAAGGCGGCGGGACGAAAGAGGATTACATAAAAACCGATGCATATAGAGTAAGGGAAGGGCTTATGGCTCTTTACTCTAACACAACTATTCTTAATGGGGTATTTAGAGGAGCTGACACTAGTGATCCTAAACTTATAGCGATGTGCAAGGGAGTAGATGATTTAGCAATTGCGCTTGAGAGTGGTGACAAAACGAAGATTAAGGAGGCTAGCGACTCTTTAAAAGCGGGCATGGCTAATTTGCCTGGTTCAGAAAAATATTGTTTCAGTGCAAATTATCTTAAGGATGGGAAGAATTTTTCGCCCAGACTATTATTAGCAATGAGAAAAGACATAATAAATAGAAAAGAATTTTCTGGCGCTGAATGGATGGTTCAGACGATAGCTGTTAATGGAGAATCAAATAGGGCTGGGCATAATGACGATGGGATTGTTGATGGTGGGTTTTCAGTAGATGTCTTTGAAGCAAATTTTAAAAGTTTCGTAGAGATGGTGAGTAAGGGTGGTGAGTATCAGGAATTTAAATTTTATTCATCAGGAGAGATAGCAAAAACACAAAACATAATGATTGGTAAGGCTAAAGATTTTTTTGAAAAGGACCACACAAAATTACGCGATTATTATTTAGCGTTGCATCCTGACTTGGCAGGTAATTATGAAGCTTTAATGAATAAATATATAGATGATCTTCGTAAGGCTGATGTTGTTGAGATAGAAGACCTTCATGATAGTTGGTGGAATAATGGGGTGGTAAAGTTATTAACAAAGTGTCTCCCTTTTGGCAATCCTGAAATAGATAAAAAGGCTAATACCTTTGAGGCTGTTTTGGATCATGCGGCGAGGCAGTTAGAAAATAAGAGTGAATTAAATGGTGAAAAAAAAGATATTTTTACAAAAGAATTTGCAACAGAAGCATTAGCTTTCAAGAGTAAGATGGATATTACAGAGAAAAAAGATATTGCTGCTCCAATTACAGCAGATACTGTGAAAGGTAATTTAGATTATGCTGCATTCTTTGATGAAACAAAGAACCCAGATATAGCAGAGGCAAAAAGCAAGTTAGGATTATCACCTGAGGCTAAGCCACAGGAAATCACAGAACGATTAATGAAAGTATATTATGGAGGAGCTAGTGATACTCGCAACAAAAGGAAGAGTCGTACTGGCTTTGATTCTCAAACGGATGTAAGTGATAGAGTGAAAGCTGGGGTGAAATTTTTAGCAAGTGATAAAATTCCTAAGGCAGAGCCTTCGGATGTTAACGTGAAGGGGACCAACCTTACACAGAAACAAATAGAGGCGTTAAGGACGGCTATGGATATGAAAAAAGCAGAAGATACATCTGCGCCAGGAGTTGTTGGGGGTGGAAACCAAACATTGACAGTAGATGAACAAAAAAAGATTGATGCTTTACCTGAGCCTCAAAGAAGTCAAGTGAGAGCAGCATTGCAACAAAAAAGGGTTGCACAACCTGGATCAACACCAGGAGAATAACTTTTAAAGATTTAGTCCTTCTTTTAAAAGCATACTGATAAGTTCGTTTTGATCTTGTGATTCCCTTTTAGTTATAACAGTTGGTGATAGAAGCTTCTTTTCTGACTGAGCTTTTTGTTTCTTTAAGTAACTTATAATTTGGTTGAGGCTTTTCTTAACACTTAGTATCTCGGTAAACGATTCACTCTTTAGTTGTTTGATAGATGACTCTGCTTCTTCTTTAATAGTGTTGACGTTAGTTAATGTTTGCTCGAGTTGTTCGTAGAGCTCTTGCTGGGTTTGGGCCTGCATGTTGCTGAGCTTTACTGTTGATTCTGTTAGTTGAGTCTTTTCAGATTTAAGTTGCTCTTGAAGGATAGTTATTTTATCTAAAGCTTGTTGTAGTTGAGAATTAATAGTGTTTTCTACCATAATCTTTAGTTGTCTGATGCTTTCTTGTTGGGTTTTTTGGTTTTCTTTTTTGAGGCTATCCATTTCCATTGTATGGCTTTGTTTAATGGATTCGATATTTTGGATGGTACTATCTAAATCTGCGAATATACCTGTTTCTAAGGTTGTTTTAATGGCTTTTACTTGGACGATGAGTTTGTTAAGTGCTTTCTGTTCATTTTCAACATCTTTGGTTATTTCGTGAATGTTTCTAATAGAGTCGTTTTTGATTTCTTCGATGTAGGTTTTAACTGAGGATATTTTATCTTGTAAGCTGATGGTAGCTTCTTGTTCTAATTTTTGAAATTGTTCCTTATTTTGAGCAAGTAGTTCCTTCTGAGATTTTTCAAAGGAAATCTTGAAGCCTTGAAGTAAACCAGTAGCCTCATCGATTTGTTTTTCAGCTTTCTTGTTGATTTCATCCTTTAATTTATTTAAGTCATCTGTAGCTGTTTCAATCATTTGTAGCTTTTCTTCATGTAGTTCTTTTTTGATAAGTTGTACTTCATGCTGTGTTTCTTGTTTTAGCGCAGTTACTTTGTCTGATGTGATTTGAAGCTGTTGTGCTTGTTCTGTTTTAGAAGTTTTAAGTATTTCATCTACTTTTTGTCTTATTTGATCATAAAACATTTGTTCGTTTTCAGAAATCTGTTCTTTAGCTAGTTGTAGTTCTTGTTGGTTGGAGGAATTGATTGCTTTCATTTTATTGAAAAGCTCTTCAATGCTTTTGGTTATCGCCTGATTGGTGCTTGTTTTTATGTCTTCTAGGGTAAGTTCGTTTTGTTTTTTAAGTTTCTTGAATTCATCATTTATTGCTTGCATGTCTTCTGTTTTGTCGATTTCTTTTAATTTTATTTGAAGTAGTTGTAAATCTTTGTAAGTGTTATTTAGCATATTGCCTTGGTCAGCATCAAATTTCTTTGTTAACTCTGCTATTTCTGCTTTTGTTTTGTTGCTGAATTCTTCAATATTAGAGAGTACTGTTTTAAGAGTTTCAGAGCTTTCTTGTTTTGTTTGTTTTGAAATAAAGGTAAGTTCTTCTGCAGTGGTCGCTTGGAGTTTAGTTATTTCTTCCTGAATCGTTTCTTTTAAAAGATTAAGGTCTGTTTTTAGTTCAATGCTTTGTTCTTTGGCTGACTCTCTTATATTTAATATTTCTTTATTAGCTATTGCAGAAAGTGCAGAAATTTCTGAGGATAGTGAGGCTTTAACTGTTTCCACTTCAGCAATCGCAGATTTGATGCTGTCGTGGATATAGTCTTGACTTATTTTAGTGAATTTTTTGAAGTTCTCCCTGGTAGTTCCTGTATCATCAAGCTCTAATAATGCTTTATTTTTTGCTTCTTCTATTTCTAGTAATAGTTTAGTTTTAAGTTCTTCAACTGTAGTATTTATGGTTTGGATTTTATCGTTAATAAGTTTGTTGTTAGAATCAATGGTTTTGTTAGTGTCTGTTTGATTCTTTTCGAAAGCTTTTTCGAAGGAGGAACGTTGTGTTGTTAGGTTTTCTTCTATAGTTTTGAGACTACCGGAGAATTTAGAGGCTTCTGTGCTTATAGTAGAGATAGCAGTTTTTGAACGTGTATCGATTTCTTTGAATAATTTGTCTTTTTCTAAAGTAATGTTTTGAGTGAATCCTAACATTGCAGAAGAGACATCATCTTTATTGGAGTTAATTTCTAAAACAGCTTTTTCTTTAGTGTCTTCAAATGATTTTTCGAAGCTAGTGTGGAGAGAAATAATATTTTCTTCCATGATTTTTAGTTCACTTGCAAGGTTAAGGCTTTCTGTATTTATGGCACTTAGAGAGTAAGCGGTTCTGGTATCTATTTCTTTTACTATGTTTTCTTTTTCTTCAGTTAATGTTTGTTTGAATCCTGAAAGTTTTTCTAATATTTCTGTACTGTCGTTTTTTATGTTTAGAATAGTGTCTTCTTGTAAGGACATGATGGTTTCAACAGCACCAGTTTGTGCCTTTTCTAAAATTTGTTCAAAAGCGGAGTGTTGAGATATAAGATTTTGCTCCATAGCTTCTAGGTTGGTTGAGAATTTAGTGCTTTCATTAGTTAATGCTTCAAAAGAGGTTTTTGTTTGTAATTCTATTTCTTTTAATAATTCATTTTTATCTTCAGTAATACTTTTTTTGAATCCTAAGAAAGTAGCAGTAGATTCATCTTTTTTAGTATTTATTTCAAGGATTGCTTCTTTATGTATAGATGAGAGTGTTTCAATGGTATTAAGTTTGGTGTCTTTTAAGTTTTTTTCAAAAGATGAATGTTGAGATATTATATTTTCTTCTAAAGTCTTAAGGTTGGTTGTGAACTTATTGTTTTCATTAGTTAATGTTGTTAAAGAGGCGCTTGTTCGTGAGTCGATTTCTAATATAGTGTTTTCTTGTAATGCGGAAATTGTTTCAATAGTATCTGATTGTGATTGTTCAATTGTCTTCTCAAGTTCAAATAATTGGGAGCTTAGTTCGTTTTTTCCTTCAACTATTTCTTGTTTAAACTCAAAGAGCTTATTGTTTATTTCTTCATTTTTAGAGGTGATATTAATTATTGTTTCATTTTGTAATGATTCAATTGTTTCAATAGTAATAGCTTTAGTTTCTTTTATTAATTTTTCAGTTTTAGCGTATTCGTAGTTTATGGTTTCTTTTTCTTCAGCTATTTCTTTCTTAAGTGTTGCCAACTGTTCACTAATTTCATCACTTTTAGAGCTTATTTCAATTATGGTTTCTTCTTGGATGGAAGCTAATGTTTCAATAGCATTAGCTTTAGTTTTTTCTATCACGTTTTCAATTTTAGAGAATTGAGCAGATAAGTTTTCTTCTGCTGATTGTATGGTTTTGGTGATTATTTTATTTTCAGAAGCAATCTCATTAAATAATTTATTTTTTTCTTCAGCTATCTCTTGTTTAAATTCAGAAAATTGAGCAGATATTTCCTCGTGAGCTTTCGCTTTCATTTTGGCAACTATTTCTTCGTAGTGTCTCATTAAATAATTTTCTTGATTTTTAATCTTTCTGATACTAAAAAGTTTTGCTGATTTGAATTTGTTAAGTTTTTTTTGAAAAGAGAGTTTTATGGTTTTCAACATACTTACTTCTTTATCCAGTTGTTTTTTGATTTTTTTGCTTCTATCAATTGTGCTGAATAGGTCAAAGAAGCTGTGGATTGAGATCTGTTCTCCTTGTTTGGAGATTATTTTTAGGTTGGGGTTTTCAAGTTTAATCGTTCTGTTTTGGTCATTAGCGGTTACTGTAATAAGTCTTTCTTTTTCTTTTGCCATTATTACCCTCTGTTTTTGTTAATGAGCCAATTTAATTATTATACTATATATAAGGGTCGATGAACAAATAATATGCTCAGTAGTGTAAGGTTGTTTTTGAGTCATGAAATCTCGAGTCCATTCGACTCGAAATGTTTGCTTAGGTTAACCTCTATTGATTTGTCATCTCGAGCGTAGTCGAGAGATCCCTCCATTACAGTCGGGATGACCTTAAATAGACTGAGTAGCTATGTAAGATGCTTCAATTGAAATTGCTAAATTAATGGTGGATTTGAGTTTAGAAAATCTTTGTAAGCTACGGGTCGTTTGCCTTCTTTTTGAATAGTTACTATTTCTAAAGTATTGTTTGATATTTTAAGGTTAGTTATTTTTATTCTTTGGTCATTTTGGTAGGTATAAATGCCAGGCCACGGATAGTATGCTTGGAATTTATTGTAAATTGTTTTTGCTGTTTCTTTAGTAAAATCAATACATCCATCTTCTTTCTTTATTTTTTTGGTAAAAGAAGCTTCTTTATTGTTTTGAGGAAGGTAAGTCCATAATTCTTTTTGGCTGAGTTGCTTTGCGAGTAAGTTGATACTTAACTTCTCAAGTTTATTAAATAAACTCTCTGTTGTTTCTTCTTCTGAAATAGTTATTTGTTCGACATGGATTATGTCTCCATCATCTATTCCTTTGCCAATTTTCATTAAAGTAACTCCTGTTGTTTTATTGCCGTTAAGTAGGCAGGATTGAACAGGGGATGGGCCTCTATATTTTGGTAATAAGGAAGTATGGATATTTATAAAATCATATGTTTCCACCAAATCTGCAGGGAAAATCATTCCAAAGGCAATGACTAGGCAAAGGTTAGGCGCTTCTTTTTGTAAGATTTCTTTTAGCTCAATAATATTATTAGGTTTGAAAAGTGGTATTTTGTTTATTTCAGCAACTAAGGCAACTTCTGATTGAGAGATAGCATGGCCACGGTCTTGTTTTTTGTCTGTGCCAGTGATTACACCAGCGACATTTATTCCCTTTTCAATAAGTCCTTGAAGAATGTTTGCAGAAAAAGCAGGAGTGCCTAAAAAGAATATTTTATTAATCATATTGTTTCTTGAGGTTCTTGTTCATCAACTGATTTTGTAGTTCCTTCAATAGCTTTTTCTATATAGAGTTTTCCTTCTAAGTGGTCGATTTCGTGTTGGAAAGCTACTGCTGGATAGTTTTCTGCAGTTATTGTAATGTCTTTAAAGTTTTGGTCTTTTCCTTTAATTGTGACTTTTTTGAATCTTTTCACATCACCTTCTAGTCCAGGCACACTTAAACAGCCTTCAGTAAAAATTATTTCCCCTTCTTTTTTAGTTATTTTAGGGTTGATTATAATGTTTAGTTCATTTCTTTTATCGCTAGTATCAACAGCGATTATTCTTAATGGTTCTCCTATTTGTATTGCTGCAAGCCCACATCCATTGGCGGAATACATAGTGTCAGTCATATCTTTTATTAATTTTTTGATTTTATCAGTTAAAGCTGTAACAGGTTTGCTTTTCTTTTTTAATAAAGGATTGCCTATTGTTAGTATTTTTTGTTCTGTCATTGATAATTACTCGTTCATTTCATCTCTTTTTTCTTTGATCTTAAAAATCATGATACCAGCGGATACGCCAGCATTCAAGCTATCTATAGTTGCCGTGATAGGGATCTTTATCAGAAAATCACATTTTTCTTTAACTAGTCTAGTTATTCCTTTGCCTTCATTGCCTATTACTAAGGCGACACCCATATCATAGTCTTGTTCTGAGTAACTTGTTTCTGCATTCATGTCTGTGCCAATAACCCAAACGTTTAGTTTCTTCAATGTTTCTATAGCACTTGCGATATTGGGGACTTTGGCAATTAATATCTGTTCAATAGCTCCAGTACTAACTTTAGAAACAATAGGTG
>JBAXBT010000014.1:0-12279 GCA_037141875.1 Candidatus Riflemargulisbacteria bacterium | reverse complement strand
ATAGTGAGTGCTTCCTCTCCATTATGGGCAAGTAAAACATGATAGCCGCTTTCTTCTAGAATATCCTTCATTTGAATTAGTGCAGGTTCGCTATCATCAACTAGCAAGATGGTTTTTTTAGAATTATTATGAGCTTGGTTGAGAGAGGTTTGTGGAATACTTTGATGGGAAAAACTTGAAGTTTCTTTTTCCACTACGTTGTTTTCGGCGGAATACTGTATAGGTAAAGTGATTGTAAATTCAGAACCTTTGCCGACCTCGCTTTTTATAGAAATACTACCTCCAAGCATAATGGTATATTTTTTCGCAATAGAAAGACCCAGACCACTACCGCCAAATTTTCTGGAGGTACTACTGTCTGCTTGTTTAAACTCATCAAAAATAAAAGTTATTTGTTCATCAGAAATACCAATCCCTGTATCTGTTACAGTAATTTCTATGTCAGTATCGTTATGTTTTGCAGAAACTTTCACTTTGCCTTGTTCTGTAAATTTCACAGCGTTACTAATAACGTTCTGCAAAATATGTCGGTATTTTTTAATGTCTGAAGTGATGAATAGATTGGGTTCAATATTTGAGTGAATAAGTTGAATCCCTTTCTGACTTGCTTGTATGTCTATGGAGTTAACAATATCATTAATTAAATCTTTGCTATTAAATTTAGTAATTTCAATATATTCTTGACCAGCTTCTATGCGCGCAATATCAAGAATATCGTTGATGAGAGAAAGAAGATTTTGACCATTACGTTTAATTATTTCTAGATAGCTGTATTCCTCTTCGGAAATCTTGTTGGCAAGTCGTTTGTAAAGTACTCCGGATAAGGCAATGACAGAGTTAAGTGGTGTGCGGAGTTCGTGACTCATATTGGAAAAGAAAACGGTTTTAAGCTGATTAGCCTGTGATAACTGTTTTTTTTGTAATTCAAGTTCCGTGTTCTGTTTAATAAGCTCTTCTGATTGTGAAGATAGTTCTCTTTTTGAGGTTTCCAGTTCGGAGTTTTGATGTTCCAGTTTTGCTGAGAATTCTTTAATTTTTTTGTAGCCTAATATCCCTTCAATACGAGCGCATAAGGTGATGAGTATTTCATCAATCAATTGAATAGATGCTTTGCTATATATACTCAAGCTTGCTAGTGAAATAATAGCGACCACTCCATTATTGGCATGAACAGGGATGGTTAAAATTTCGCGTGGGATAAATTTCCCACTAACGGCATGAAAAGCAAAACGGGTATCTTCTGATATGTTTGTAATGTGCTGAATTTTGCGAGAAGAAATGGCAGGACCAAATTCTCCTTCGAAGTCATTGGCCGCAAACGATTGCTTAGCATTAGAGTCCAAACCAATAGATTCGAAATGGTCGTAACTAGTATTGTCAGCATTGAGTAGGTATACAGCAGCTATTTGTGAATTGGTAGATTCGGAAATAGTTAGAAGTGTTTTTTGGAAAAATAATTTAGGGTCATCTTCACTAAGCATTAATAACGCAATATTTCTGATTTTTTCGGCTAAGGTTAAATTGGCCTGAACGCTGTCTGCGAGGGAATTATAGGAATTAGATAATTCTCCAAATTCATTTTCCAAAAAGTAAGCACTTCGTGCAGAGGTGTCGCCTTGATGAAAGCGGTTGGCAGCTTCTAGGATTTCTTTAAGTGGTTTGTGTACAGCCAGTATCATAGACCTACTGATTAGGATTGAAATGAATATGATAAGGGCGGTTAGGAACAATAATTGTTTGATTAGTTCGTTGTTTAGCTTATTGGTATTGGTGAATAAGTCATCGGATTTTCTAGAAGCAAATTGAGCAATTTTTTCCAATGAACTTAGCATAACTTGTGCTTGTGCCTCATCAATTGCTGTCAGCTTTTTTCGTTCATCAACTTGCCTTATTTTATTTGTGATTAGTAAGTCAATTATTTGATTATGTATTGTTTCCCCTTTAATAAATTGTTGTTCAAA
This sequence comes from Candidatus Riflemargulisbacteria bacterium, assembly GCA_037141875.1. Taxonomy (GTDB): domain Bacteria; phylum Margulisbacteria; class Riflemargulisbacteria; order GWF2-35-9; family DYQY01; genus DYQY01. The sequence continues at coordinate 10,318 of JBAXBT010000014.1, read as the reverse complement.
CGAATCGACATCCTTCTGTGGTCCTAGATATAATTTTCTGAGAAGTTTAATATCATTTATAATTTTATTATTCAATTCTTCTAAAGCAAGCGCGTCTTTATTTTTCTGTATGTTTTCTTTTTCATCTAGCAATATCATCACAGTCAAGTCTTTTATCTTTAGATGAATGCTATAAACTGCAGCTGTTATTTCATTAACCGCCGCGCGAACCTGTAAAGGATGGTTGTACATAATTTCTATTTGTCGGTAGATTCTTTGAGTTTGCAGATAGGAGAGCATGCTCAGCATAAGCACAAAGATAATTATGATAGTTAAGCCAATTTTAAGTTGGGTTGAGATGTTCAAATTGTTTAAAATTTTAACTGCATTATTGAGCTTAGTTGTTTTTGTGCCCCAAATTTTCTTCATGTTTGTCTCCTTTTTCTTTGAAAAATTCCTGATTGCGGAAATATTTCAGTGAAACTGTGATTCAATAATATTGCTCTTTCTGCTTCACCTGTAACCAAATATCCGTCATTCGAAATAGAATTAGTTACTTTATCAATTATAAGTTTACGGCTTTCTGGATTGAAATAAAACAATAAATTGGAACAAATTACAATATCAAAATCTCCAAAGATGCTCGTAGCTGGACTGCTGGATGTATTGTCAAGTAAATCAAAAACAGAAAAATCGATATTTTCCATCAGCTCAGGCTTAATAGTATAGGTATCGTTTTGTTTATCGAACCATTTATCTGCTTGTTTCAAATTTACGTTATTTAAATCAGAAGCACGATATATTCCTGTTATTGCTTTCTTTATTTGTGATTCGCACTTATCAGTAGCAAAGATTCTATATTTAAATCTGTCTTTATCTCCGTTTCTAAACTCTTCTAATAACATTGCCGTGCTATATGCTTCTTGTCCTTGGGCACATGCAGCAGACCATATGCGAATTTCTTTTTTGTTTTTTTTTATTAATATCGAGGGTAGAACAATACTTTTAATTACTGCATAGGTGAGTGTATTACGAAAAAACTCACTATAGTTGTTTTGAAGAGCGTCTATTAGAATTTTTCCTTCTGCGCTGCTTTGTTTGAGCAAAGAGTAATAATCCTTCATGGCTTTGCACTTAGTTTCTGTAATCCTTTTCTGAAGTGTTTTATTTAGAAATGAACTCTCGTACATTGAAACATCAGTGTTCTGTGATAGGACGAGAAAATCACTAATAGTTTTAGTTAGTTTTATCATGGACTATTGTGTATTTTTCGTTGAGACCAAACTTATTCAATAGCTCATTAACTTCTTTTTTCAATTCAATCATAGCTATTTCACGATTGACGGTTAAGTTTTGGAATCTTTGCATTTCCTCCATTTTTGCTATTAATTCTTTTTCTGCATTTTTGCGGTTGCTGATGTCTCGAGCAATGCCAAGTACGCCTATAAGATTGCCTTCTGAGTCACGCATCGGAGTTTTGTAAGTTTCTAGGATTTCAGTATGGCCGTCATTTGCAAAGATTATCTCTTCTTCATTTATCATTACAGTGTTGTTAGTCATAGTAGCCAAGTCTTTTTCTCGAAAAAAATCTGCTGTGGTTTTGTCTATAAAGTCATAATCTGTTTTCCCTAAGACGTCAATTTCCTTTGTATTAAAGAGAGATTCTATTCTATGATTACAGGACAGATAAACACCGTTACAATCTTTCAACCATACCAGATCTGGCAATGTTTGAACTAATGTTCTTAGCTGAGCTTCTTTTTTGCTGAGCGCGTTTTCGGCCTGTTTGCGCTCGGTGATATCATGGATAATTGAGCATAGAAGGGTTTTATTGTTAGAGGTGATTGGGCTTGAATATACTTCCACGTCGCGTATTTCACCAGAAGCCAATTTGTGTTTAAAAAGAAAATACAATTTGTGTTCTCTTTTGGCAGATTCCATTTCTAACAGCACTTTATCTTTTGGTAGTATATTGATGTCCCAAATATTCATTGATAAAATCTTCTGTTTATCATAGCCATAAAACTCCAAAGCAGCTTTATTAGCATCAACTATTTGTCCGTCATCTGGGTTTACAATTAGTTTTATAGCCAGATTAAGGTGAAATATTTGGTGAAAAAGTTCTTCATCTTCTTTTGGTTGTATTTTAGGTAATAATTGTTCTTCTGTCATTAAGTTCTCCTAGAACAATTATACTCTTATTAATACCAATTAATAGGAAGTTCAAAAACCTGATTATAAGATATAGAGTATTTTAGTTAATTATTGTTTTTTCATCAGTTATTTTATTGGATAAAGTAAAAATAATCATAAGGATTGCGGCTAGTAATGCCATTATTGCCCCAAAGTAAAAAGGGGCGCTGGAATTAACTTTATCATACAAAAGTCCGGCTATAAGACTTGCAGGAAGCAATGTTATTCCAAGAACAGCATGGTAAATGCCATACCCTGTGCCTCTTAGATCCTTTCCAGTTAGGTCAGAAATCATTGCTTTTTGGTTTCCGTCAGCTAAGCCACTATATAGGCCATATAACACAAATAAGGGAATAAATATTCGAATATCATTGAACATTCCAAATAGAAAATATACGACAGCATATATAAAGAATCCTGGTATGATGAATTTTTCTCGTCCTATTTTGTCTGATAATCTACCTACGGGGATAGCTAATAGTCCAGAAACAAGATTAATAATCATGTAAATAAAGGGAATCAATGCTTTATCGATACCTGTTTCTGTAGTTTTTATAATTAATAAAGCGTCAGTTGAATTGCCTAAAGTAAATATGAAGATTATGAACAGAAACCAATAGTATTTTTTTGGTAATTTGTGAAAAGGGATTTTATTGGAAGTTTGTTTGTCTAAAGTATTAATAACAATATGTTTTTCTCTGATAAATATAAAAATAGCTATTACGCCTAAAATTGCAGGGATTGTAGCAAGAAGAAAAATAGTTTTGTAATCAAGATGTAGATAAAACAAAAAAATAAAAGCAAGAAATGGACCAACAATTGCTCCACAATTATCCATTGCTTTATGGAATCCAAAACTTTTTCCTGTTTCGTTGTGTGTAACAGATTTGCTAATTAAGCTGTCGCGTGGTGCTGCTCTGAACCCTTTGCCAGCACGTTCGGTAAAACGTAACAAAAGTACATGAAGCGGAATCGTAGCAAAATAATAAATAGGGGTAACAATGGCTGTTAAGGAATAGCCAACAATCATGAAGGGTTTACTGGCTTTTATTCTATCACTCCAACTTCCAGAGATAATTTTTACTAGAGAGGCAGTACTTTCTGCGATTCCTTCTATGGCGGAGATTGTTGTTTTAGATGCGCCGATAGACAAGAGAAATAGTGGCATTATGCTGTAAACCATCTTTGTAGAGGTGTCGGTTAGAAAGCTTGTTAATCCTGAAAAGAAAACATTATGTTCAATCCCAAAGTATTTGCGTCGTTTCATAGTTATTACATAATAGGCAGGTGAATAAATTTAATCAATAGGGGGATAAAGATTGTTTGCCTTTTTCATGATAGAATCGGCATGAAATGAAAACTATTTTATATGTTACCTCGATGATTCTATTGATGTGCTTATCACTAGCAGCAAAGCTCCCAGATGCTCATGTTGCTGTGCTTTGCTATCATCATGTCGATTTAAAGATGAACACTCCTTATACAGTCACAAGCCAACAGTTGATTAACCAAATGAATGCTCTAAAGCATGCAGGGTTTTCCTTTGTGTCTTTAAAACAAATTGATGACTATATGTACAACGGAAAGGCTATTCCTACTAAGTCTGTAGCAATTACCTTTGATGATGGGAATCGCGACACTGCGACCAAAGCCTTTCCAATCCTGAAGAAGTTGGGTATTCCTTTTGCTGTGTTTGTTTATCCATCGGGTATTAGCGTGGGGCATAAGTCAGGGTTTATGGATTGGGATGATGTACGGATGCTTCAGGATAATGGAGTCATCATTGGCTGTCATAGTTATGGCCATCCCTATCTGACCCGTCCAAGTGGTATTAAAACAGCTGAAGCGTATAATGAATGGCTAAATAAAGAATGTGTTAAATCCAAAGTAATAATTGAATCTAATATTAGGACTACCGTGAACTATTTTGCCCTTCCTTTTGGGTTATCTGATAATAAAGTGTATAAAAAGGTTAAAGACAGTGGTTATCGGTTTTCTTTTAATGTGAGTGGAATGAATAACTCCCAATATGCTGATCCATATTTTTATAATCGTTTTATTGTTGTTAAATCTGACACTCCAGAGAATGTAGTCTCAAAGGCCTCAATTAAGCCTATCTATTTTGATTATACTTTTCCATCCAAGTTATCAAGAATTACAACTCAAGATATTATGGTTAAGTATAAAATATTTCGTGCAAATGATTATAATTTAAAGACAGTTAGATTACATTTAGGTAAGCCTGTAAATAAAGGTTATCAACCAGAAACAGATACAGTAAATGTTCAAGAAGTTGATTTAGGTCAGGAAGCTTATTATCAAGCAGCAATTACTGCTAAAGATAAGTCTGGACGTTCATGTATGGGTAATTGGGCGTTTATTTATCAAAAGTCTTTGCCTTCTTATGTCCAAGATTAGGTGAAGCGTAGGAATCTTCTACTTTAAGTTGTTCACAAAAATCTCTACGTATATTTAGTTATTGACTTTAGATTATTTAGTGCTAAATTAGTTTAAGATTAAACTATTAAGGAGTAAATTAAATGGGAACAAAGTACAAAGGAACAAAAAAGGATAAGCTTACACTCGATACCTTTATTAAGCTAGTACGTTGTACTGAGTCAGTGAGTGTTAGTGCGAGTAAAGTTCTTGAGAATGCTGGGTTGTCTATTAGTAAGTTCGATGTTTTAGAGTTGCTTTATCATGTTGGGCCAATGTGTCAGAGAGATATTGCCAAGAAGATTAGAAAAAGTACGGGAAATATTACATTTGTTATTGATGCCCTTGAAAAACAAAATTATGTTAAACGTTGTCCATCACCAACAGATCGACGTTATTACACTATTGAGTTAACAACTGAGGGTAATGCTTATATCCAAAGTCTTTTCCCTCTGTATTTAGGTGCACTTAATGGGGTGTTCGATATTCTTTCCGTTGACGAAAAGAATATGCTTTGTAACGTTTGTCGTGTTTTAGGAAAACAGGAAAGGATGTGATTTATATGGCGAAGGTAGGAGAAAAGTTTAAGTGTGAATTGTGTGGAAATCAAATTACTGTTACTAAAGAGGGAGGTAATCCACAGATACATTGTTGTGGTCAAGCCATGACAAAGATTTAATGTTTTTTTGGGAGGCAGCCCTATGTTGGAGTTGCCTCCAGTAATAAAGGAGAAGAAATGATGTCAGATGTGAGAACAGTCAAAAAAGTGATCAAAGGGATACCCTCTATGGATGGAGCAGGAGTTCATTTGGTTCGGATGTTTGGAAACTATGATGTAAAAGATTTTGATCCTTTTTTAATGATGGATGCTTTCGATTCGAAAGATCCTCGTGATTATGTGAAAGGTTTTCCCTGGCATCCTCATCGAGGCATTGAGACTATTACATATTTAATAAGTGGAGATGTAGAACATGGAGATAGCTTAGGTAATCAAGGCAGTATATTAGATGGAGAGTGTCAGTGGATGACGGCAGGATCGGGGATAATACATCAAGAAATGCCAAAACATTGTAAACATATGTTAGGTGTTCAGCTATGGCTTAACTTGCCAGCAAAATATAAAATGGTAGCGCCCACATATCATGGGATAAAAGCTTCCAATATTCCGATAATTCAAGAAGGTCAGACTAAGATTCACGTTATTAGTGGTCATTATAAAGATACGAAAGGTGCTATGTTGGGCGAATATGTGGAGGCTCAATATTTGGATGTGGAATTAAAGGCCGGACAAATATGGACCATGGAAACGCCAACTGATCACACTTTGTTTGTCTATATTGTTGACGGTGGTGGGTTTTTTGCCCCTAATAGTTCTGATGTTTACTTTGAAAAAAATATTGTCCTATTTAACTCAGGGAGCGAATTGTTTGTTCAGGCAAATAATAAAGAAATGCGTTTCTTGGTGTTGTCTGCTAAGCCAATTAATGAGCCGGTTGCGTGGGGTGGGCCAATAGTGATGAATACACAAAAAGAGTTACAACAGGCGTTCAGCGAACTAGAAGATGGAACGTTTATTAAAGAAAATACTTAGACCAACTCAATTCCAAATAGAATAAAAACATATGGCCTGCCACCAGCAGCGAATTTGCGAGTAAAATGCGCAGAGTGGTCGGGGTGACTGGATTTGAACCAGCGACCCCTACGTCCCGAACGTAGTGCGCTAGCCGGACTGCGCTACACCCCGTCTACGTTGCTACGGTCTCACTTTGTTCGCCGGCAACTACGCCGGGGCAAGCCCGTAACACTGATAATAAATATATGGCCTGCAAAGGCGAAGCTGAGACAGTTACTTGTCCGGCTTCGTCTTTGACTATGCCGTGACAGTCTTCGCTAATGCTCTGCGTTCCTTATCGCAAAGCGCAGAGTGGTCGGGGTAGCCAGATTTGAACTGACGACCACACGCCCCCCAGACGTGTGCGCTACCGGGCTGCGCTATACCCCGAAACACTGATAAGTATTATAACAATGAGCTATAGGTTTGAGCTATAGTAGAGTTAGTCTTTGGTAAGATTAATAATTTGTTCTTGAAATTCAGGGTATTTTATTAATAGTGACTCTCTTTTTCCATGTTCATAGTCTTGGAACTCAAATGAAGGGGCAACAGTTGTTCCTAGTAGTGCAAACTTTCCACCTTCTTTAAGCTTCATTCCTTGCCAAGTATGTTTGTTTACAACAATTTGCATTTGTTGCTCTGATTCTATGTCTTGGCCAAGAGTTATTATTTCTCCGGTGCCATCTGGTGATAATTGAATCATTTCGCAAGGGTCTCCAAGATAGAAATGGAATATTTCATCTGATTGTAATCGATGGATATGCGAGAAGGTAGTGGGCGTTAGTAGGTAATAGATACATGTACAGTATTCTCTTCCCCCCATATATCTTAAGGGTAAGGCATCTTTTTCAATTGTTTCAGTTGATCGGTATGTTTCTCTGTAGAATCCACCTTCTTCAGGATGGGGAATGAGTTTTAGTTTAGTGATGATTTGTTTAGCAGTTAGCATCTTTGTTCCTTGGTAAAAGTATTATATATATTTTTTATTTACAGTGAAAAAACCTAGTAGAGAGAACCCAAAGAATAATAATGAAACTAGAACATAATAAATATCTGCACCACTTACCCAAAAGAAGATTGAAAGCAGAAAGGAAGTAACAATAAGCGGGATTTCTTTTAGTTCTTTATTGTAAAGTAGAATAGCTATCTCAATTACAACAAGTAACCAGAATAAATAGAGATTTGTTTGGTAAACAAAGCCAAGCAAGAAGAATAGGACACTTCTTTGAAGAGTAGGCTTCCATATAGGGAAAATGTGACCTAAAGTTATACCAAATATCCAGACGAAAGAGCTGTTAGTTAACATGTAGTAAAAGTATAGGAACTTAAAGAAATCTATTGTGAAGAATGCCCATTGCCAGCTAAAAGCAGGAAAAAAACTAACGGTTATCCCTTTTTTAGGAATAACCATTGTCTTTTTTTTGAAATTATCTAGATTATCTGCAAAAAAAGTTATTCCAGGTATTGAGCCGATAAGATAACCTATTAACAGGTAGAAGAATAACATAAGACTAAGCGTCTAAATTAAATCCTGTGTGTAGTAATTGAACAGCTTTTTTAGTTTCCTTATTATCTATTATGCAGGATACTTTTATTTCTGAAGTTGTTATTAGGTCTATATTGATGCTATTTTCACCAAGAAGTGAGAACATTTTTGCTGCAACCCCTGGACTGGAAACCATTCCAACTCCAACTATGGATATTTTTGAAACATGTTCTTTAGAGACAACATCTTTTGCTCCAACTTTATTTGCAAATGCTTTAGTTAATTCTAAGGCTTTGGCATATTCGTCTTGTGGTACTGTAAATGCGATGTCATTATGTGCATCGATTTGGTTGCTTTGAACAATCATGTCTACGTTGATTTTTGCGACAGCTAGTTCGGTGAACAACTTTCCTGCTGTTCCTGGTTTATCTGGTAACCCCGTGATAGCTATTTTAGACGTATTTTCATCATATGCGATACCTGTAACCGGATTTTTTATTTCCATTCTTGAAACCTCCTTAACTATTGTTCCTTCGTTATAATTGTAGCTATTACGAACTACTAAAGTAACTCCGTATGCTTTTGCTCCTTCAACTGCTCGTGGATGTAAAACTTGGGCACCAAGACTGGCAAGTTCAAGCATTTCGTCGTAATCAATCACATCATGTTTTCTAGCCTCTTTAATCAGGTTAGGGTTTGTTGTGTACACGCCATCAACATCTGTGTAAATCTCGCAATAGTCAGCCTTTAATGCAGCTGCAATGGCAACAGCTGAAGTGTCTGAGCCGCCTCTGCCAATAGTTGTTATATCATCATCGCTGTTTATTCCTTGGAAACCATTAACAATAACTATTCTATCATTTTTTAGCTCAGAAAGAATTCTGGCTGGTTTTACGTCAAGAATTTTGGCTTTATTATGAGCTGATTCTGTGTAAATACCTGCTTGCCAACCAGTAAGGGAGATAGAGTGATGACCTTTCTTAGTAAGTGCCATAGCAAGTAAAGAAGAAGATATCGATTCACCTGTTGCAAGCAGTGCATCATATTCTCTTCCTGATGGATATGGATCTATTTGTTTAGCGAGACTTACAAGTTCGTCTGTGAAATCACCCATGGCTGATACAATAACAACCATATGATAGCCTTTTTCTTTATTTGATATTATTCGGTCAGCAACTCTTTGTATTTTTTCAATACTTCCAACACTAGTGCCACCGTATTTTTGAACTATAGTTTTCAAAGAAGTTCCTCCTATTGAGATGATATTATAGTTTACAATGACTGTTGTTTCGTGTCTATTTAAAACTGGTCTTCTATATAGACTTTTAGAGGAGGGAAACCATTGAAACAGATAGAGCAATAACTATAAGTATAAGCTCCAGTAGTAAAAATAAAGACTCTGTCTTTCTCTTGAAGGCTATTAGGAAGAGTGTATTTGAAATGTTCATACATTATGTCAGCGCTGTCGCAAGTTGGACCAGCGATTATTACGTCGCTAATGTGTTTAGAGTTAAGGTGTCTTTCACTAAAGATAGGGAATTTAATGGATTCGTCCATAGTTTCAATAAGTCCGTTAAATTTGCCGACATCTAAGAACACCCAACGGTAAGTATCAAGTTTGGCTTTTTTGGTTACCATTACTACTTCCGAGACCATTACTCCTGAATCTGCAACAATGGATCTTCCCGGTTCAACTATTATTTCTGGAAGTCCTTCAGGGAAATCTTCTTCAAGAAATCTAGTTATTTCAGTTGTATAAACTTCTAAAGATTGAGTTGGTTGAACGTAGTTTGCAGGGAATCCACCACCCATGTTGATCATTTTTAGTTCAATTCCGTCTTTTTTAAGAGCATCAAATAAGTATTTACATTTGGCTATGGCGTTATCCCATTGTCCGATTTCTCTTTGTTGTGAGCCAACATGGAAGGAAATTCCGTAAGGAATAAGCCCAAGTTTTTTAGCTTTGATCGCTAACTTGTAGGCAGAGTCAGGATAGACACCGAATTTTTTAGATAAAGGCCAATCTGCGTCTCCACCAGATGAAAGTAGTCTAAAAAATACCTTTGATTCAGGAGCCGCTCTGGAAAGCTTTTTTAAATCCACAGCCGAGTCAGTTGCAAATAGTCTGATTCCTTTTTCGTAGGCATAGGCAATATCTTCTTCTTTTTTAATGGTGTTGCCAAAACTTATTCGGTCAGGCGTTACCCCAAGTTCCAGTAATTGGTCGAGTTCATAGATAGTTGCTGTATCAAAACTTGAGCCTTTTTTTGCTAAAAGTTTCAATATCTTTTCATCAGGGTTTGCTTTTACTGCATAGTAAATTTTCGCATAGGGAAGATTGTTTTTTAAATCATCATAATTTTGGCCAACTTTTTCAAGACTTACAATAAGAAATGGAGTTTGTTTATCCTTAGAAAACTCTTGGATTCGGTGAAGGTCTTTTTTAGATACGTAGTCATGAATTCCTCTAGCTTCCATTGCTGCCTCCTCATCATTTTATTATTTAGACTGAGGATAATAACAAGGTTTATATGATATTGCAAATGATATTAATTAATGATAAATCTTTAACATATGCTGTTTAAGTGTTTATGCGACTTCGTCGCTTGTTT
>JBAXBT010000013.1:0-12670 GCA_037141875.1 Candidatus Riflemargulisbacteria bacterium | reverse complement strand
TATGTTTTTTTGCGAAAGTTTGTAATTCAGGCAACCTTGCCATTTGACCATCTTCATTTATTATTTCACAAATAACACCCATTGGTTTTAGTCCAGCAAGTCTTGCGATATCGATAGTAGCCTCAGTATGACCTGCACGCTGAAGGACTCCTCCTTCCCTTGCTATCAAAGGGAATATATGTCCTGGTCTACTAAGGTCTTCAGCAACAGCGGATTCGCTTAACATTACTTCAATTGTCTTTGCTCTATCAAATGCAGAGATACCTGTAGAAACTCCAAATTTTGTAATTGCATCTACTGAAACAGTAAAAGCAGTTCCTTTTGGGTCTTCGTTTTTTATCACCATTGGACCCATTTGTAGTTTAAATGCAACTTCTGGTAGCATCGGAACACAAACTAAGCCACGGCCGTGGGTTATCATGAAATTTATATTTTCTGGTGTTGCATACTCAGCAGCACAAACAAGGTCTCCTTCATTTTCTCGATCTTCATCATCTACAACTACTATCATCTTCCCTTGTTTAATATCTTGTACCGCTTCTTCTATTGTATTAAATTTAAAACCCATTTTCACTTAAAAATCCTTCCGTTATTGATGCTGACCTTTTACTGCTCTCCAAATAATTAACCACGTATTTACCAATAATATCAGTTTCAATATTAACCATATCACCTTTCTTTAATAAAGAAATATTTGTTTCCTTAAACGTTGAAGGTATCACTGATAAAGAGAAACTTTCTTTAGTAACTTCCAAAACAGTTAAACTAATACCATTCACAGCAATTGATGCCTTAGAAAATAACGACTTCAAAATAACGTCACTAGCTTTAAAAGTAAATATCCACTGGTTAGTAAGATTCTTCACCTCTTTTAATGATACAGTGTCATCAACATGTCCTTGAACAATGTGTCCACCTAAAAATGAATCTGGAGTAGCGGCTTTCTCTAAATTAACTACATGTCCTACATTTATCAATGATAAATTTGACTTTAACAAAGTCTCTTTCATGACATCGGCCTGAAAATAGGAACCCCCATTTGTATTTACAGTTAAACACACTCCGTTAACTGCAATACTGTCACCTTCTTTAACTGGTTTTAAAAATTCACTCTCCACTGACACCTGAAGTGAAGCATACCCTTCGGATTTTTGTAATGACCGAACAGAACCTTTACTCTGAATGATTCCTGTGAACATTCTTAATTAGCCTTACCAGAAAGCTCTTGCCTTCTTTCAACAATTCTTCCTAAAATACCATTCACAAACTTAATAGCCTCACCCATACTATACTTTTTAATAAGATCTATTGCTTCTGAAATTATTATTTTTACCTCGTTATCCGTATATAACAGCTCCCAAATTGATATTCTTAAAATAGCTTTGTCAATTAAACAAATTCTGTTGAACTTCCAATCAATAGCATATTCAGTTATCCAAGAATCAATATATTCTTTATTCTTAATAACTCCATAATATATTTCTGTAGCAAATTCTTTAGTGTCATCAACATAGGAATCTTTTTGAAGAGTATACTCCAAGATATAATCAGCATTATCTTTCTGAATATCATACTGATATAAGGCTTGCATTGCCAATTTTCTGGATGTCTTCCTCTTACCCATTATTTCAAACTTCCTTATTAAACGAATTTATTCCAATAAATATTTAATATGCGTTTCTATGTAGTTAGTATATATCTCACCTTTTTGAAAATCCTTTTCATCCAAAATTTTCAAATCAAATGGGATTACAGTTTTAACACCAACTACAACAAACTCATGCAAAGCTCTTTTACCTCTAGCTATAGCCTCTGTCCTATCTTTACCAGTAACTATAAGTTTTGCAAGTAAAGAATCATAATTAGGCGGAACCTTATACCCTTGATAAACATGGCTGTCTACTCTAACACCAGGCCCTCCTGATGGCAAATAATGCTTTATTTCTCCTGGACATGGCATGAAATTCATAAAAGGATCTTCAGCATTGATTCTAAATTCGATAGCATGCCCAGTAATCTTAATATCTTTCTGAGCATAAGAAAGCTTCAGATGTGCAGCAACTTTGATTTGTTCTTTTAATAAATCTACACCTGTAATTTGTTCAGTAACAGTATGTTCCACCTGGATTCTTGTATTCATTTCCATAAAATAAAATTTCTTTGACTTATCTAACAAAAACTCTATAGTACCAGCACCTCTATAATGAATAGCTTTTGCAGCCTTTACAGCAGCACGTCCAAGTTTTGCCCTTATCTCTTTAGTAATAACAGGAGAAGGAGCTTCTTCTATAAGCTTCTGATGTCTTCTTTGAATTGAACAATCTCTCTCTCCAAGATGAATAACATTACCAAAATCATCTGCCATTATCTGAACTTCAATGTGTCTTGGTTTCTCAATAAATTTCTCTAAATAGATATCACCATTACCAAAAGCAGCCTTTGCTTCATTGGATGCCATCATAAAAAACTTTTTAAAATCTAGGGCAGACTTAGAAACTCTCATTCCTTTACCTCCACCGCCAGCTACAGCTTTAATCATAATTGGATATCCAATTTTTTTGGCAACCTTAGCTCCTTCGTCAGCATCAGCAACAATACCTGCAGAACCTGGCACAACGGGCACACCGGCTTTCTTCATTGTTTCTTTGGCAACTGCTTTATCACCCATCATGGAAATATTCTCAACTGAAGGACCAATAAACTTAATCTTATTTGCCTGGCATACTTCTGCAAAAACAGCGTTCTCCGCCAAAAAACCATAACCTGGATGAATAGCTTCTGCTCCAGTAACCTCTGCAACACTTATAATTGCTGGTATATTCAAGTAACTTAAAGCTGAAGATGCTGGGCCAATACAAAATGATTCATCAGCAAGCTTAACATGAAGCGAGGTTTTATCTGCCTCAGAATAAACTGCGACAGTCTTTATCCCTAACTCTCTACATGCCCTAATTATCCTAACTGCTATCTCTCCTCTATTTGCGACTAATACTTTCTTAAACATTGCTTCTCCCTTATTTTTTTTTAGCATATAATTATATCATATTACTATAATGATTGGAGACAAAGATGCATCAAGTTCAGAAATTATTCCAAAATCACATATTTTTAATCATACTAATCGGTATTTTCCTATTTGTTATAGGGAACAATAACTTTACATTATTCGACAATTCAGAAACAAATTATTCAGCCGTAGCAAAAGGTATAGTCAATACAGGTGACTACTTGACGATGCATTATAATGGTGAAAATTGGTACATCCACCCACCTCTATATTTTTGGTTATCAAGTTCTCTATGTAAAGCATTCGGATGGAATGAGTTTAATTTACGCTTACCAGAGGCTGTTTTTGGGATACTAGGACTTATAGCCCTATATCTAATAGCAAGACTGTACTATTCGAAAAAAACAGCATTTTACAGCGCTATTATAATAGGCACTTCCTTAAGCTATTTTGTGATAAGCAGATTAGCAATTTTTGACACACTACTTAATGCTTTTATCCTTTTTGCGATATATTTCTTCCTTAAATCTTATCTGAACCCAGAAAAAAAAGGGAAATACTTTTTCTTTTTTGCTATAAGCTGTTTTCTAGGTGTAATGACAAAAGGACCTATAGGCCTAGTTCATCCATGTGCTGTTATAGTAATTTTTCTTTTAATAAAAAAAGACCTTAAATTCTTATTCGACAAAAAAGTCCTTCTAAACTTTCTATTCTTTCTTATAATCACCTCACCTTGGTACATCCACCAATTAATAGTTAACGGAGCACCTTTTTTCGATAAAGCGCTTCGTGACTACACTTGGTTTAGGTTCTTTGGAGTGGTAGAAAGCCAATCAGGACCTTGGTGGTATTACTTTCCCATGCTTCTTACCTTTATCCCTTGGATATTTTATCTACCAGTAATAATTAAAGACGCTTTCACAAAAAACAATAAACAATCAACAGAAGACATAAAATTATTCAGTTGGGTATTCATTATATTTACGTTCATTTTCTTTAGCTTCGCAGGGACAAAGCTTCCAAGCTACATTTTAAGCATGTTTCCTTTTATGGCTATCTTAATTGCAGACCAATTAGTAAGTTTTAAGTTCAAAAAAACCATTATTATTTCTACTTGCTTAACCTATATATTTTTCGTATTACTTTTCTTAATTAGTCTTATCTATAAATTACCATTCCCATACACTCCAGAAATGCCATTATTCATAACATTCTTTTTAATCCCAATGTTGATAGTTGCTATATTTTCCTACTTCCTTATAAAAGGAAAAACATCAAAAGCGATGATAAGCATCACAGGTGGAACCATTATCTTTTGCTTATTTTTGGCATATTTCTTCTTCCCAGCTATTGATAAATATAAAGAAAGCAAACTCTTTATTGATACTATTCAAACTCAAAACATTCCAGATTACACGGTAGGCGTATATAACCATTACACACCATATCTAATCTACTATCTAAACAAAAAAATCCATACCCCTGACAGCCTTGAAGAAATAGATAATTTACTTCAAGAAGAAAAACCTTTGTTTCTAATGGTAAGACATACTGATATTCCGGAAATACTTCATCAATTTAAAAGATTAAAAATATTAAAAACTTACTATGAATTCTCTGCTTTATTAATATATATCTAAATAAAAAGGGTCAGGCATTAATGCCTGACCCTTTTAGAATTTTTGAGCTGATCTGAAGTGATAACTTTACCCCTTCTTTGTGGATTTACCTCCACTTGTGATCATTTAGTTGTTAAAACATAAGGACGAATCACTACAGAACTTACAAATCTACTTCCTTTACTACCTAAAAGTACCCAACCGTTCTGTTTTGCGATTTTTTCTATTTCTGTCATTTTCTTCCTCCCACTTCGTCCTTTATATAAATATATCGAACCAAAAGAAAAAAAATCCCACAATTTTATCAAAACAAATTAATATACTACTACTTAACTGAAGGTGTTCTTGTCCAATATTGTGTTTTCCCAACCCATCCCCAAGCATCAATAGAGCCTCTGACAAAAAGTCTTCCATCTTTTTCAATCAGCATATAACAATAATAAGTCTTACCATCTTCTGGATTATAAATAACACCATCTACCCATTTGTTAGCTTTATCGTCATACTTAAAATCTTTCAAAAACTCTACGCCTACAATAGGTCTAGCTCTTAGTGATATATCTGGGTTTTCATCATCTACTTTTGCTTTTGTTGGATCTTTTTCTTCCATTGGTTCCTTTAGCCAAACAATATTTCCAAAAAACTTATCATTTACTTGCCTAATTTCTACAATGGATTTATCTTCAACTGTGTACCATTTACCAATAATCCCTGTACCACTTACCTCTTGCGCAAAAACTACAACTAACAATAAACAACCAACTATAAACAAAACCATCTTCTTCATAAACACCCTCCTAAAAAATTATATATTCTAAAATAACATTAATTCGTAATATTTGCATATCGCTTCCTGAAATATATAAACAAAACAGGAACTACTGAAATATTTTTTGAAACAAATCTAATGTTTCAAGTATCCTTGGACCTGGGTGTTTTACGACGTCATCCGTTATAAAGATAACTTTCGTTTTATAATCTTGCCTACTGAGCCATGCATAATGCTCATCTTTTCCGTCTCCCATTACTATAATCTTATCAGGCTTTAACCCGTACAAAATCTCTTTAGTAATCCTAGGATAGGGAATCTTAGTATTTACAACATTCATATAATTAAACAATTCAAGCATTGGATCAAAATATTTATCTTTACCAACAGCATAAACAGCTTCTACACTCCCTTGATGCACTTCTTGATCAATAACTAACAAAACAGACTGTTCCTTATGCTTAACAAAAATCTTTCTAGTTTCCTCCATTTTAACCTTAATATCATTGACAATCTGTTTAGCCTTATCACCATGATTAACTTGTTTTCCAATACCTATTATCATCTTAAATACATCATTCAAAGATTGACTTTTAAATACGGAATATTTTATCTTATGTTTTTTCAAAAACCTTTCTAGCTCTTCATTCCCATCCATCAAAAATACAATATCAGGATGGAGACGCAAAAGCATCTCATGATTAATATCGTAATAACCTCCTACCTTAGGTAACACTTTAACTTGAGGTGGGTAACTACAGTACTGACTAACAGCAATCACATCGTTGATTGCTCCTAACGCAAATAATGTTTCTGTAATGCCAGGAGCTGTAGAAACAACTCTCATGGAAAAACTCATTGATGG
Source organism: Candidatus Riflemargulisbacteria bacterium (assembly GCA_037141875.1). Lineage (GTDB taxonomy): Bacteria > Margulisbacteria > Riflemargulisbacteria > GWF2-35-9 > DYQY01 > DYQY01. The sequence goes on along the minus strand of JBAXBT010000013.1, from coordinate 6,410 downwards.
CAACATTAAGAAAATTACAACAAAAATATATTTATATACTTGTTTTAAATCCAACATACCATGCTTCCTTTAACGTGTTATACCCAGCAATCTCTTGATAACCTTCACCAAAAACATTCACTCCTTTAACAAAAAATTCATAGCTATCAACCTTCTTACTTAATGCAATATCAACTGTTTGGTAAGAAGGCAACGTAACCATTGTTTCAACAAAACCAACATAAACTTTATCATTTCTACTAGCTACTTTTGTATAAAAAACACTCAAATCACATCCAAAAATATCAAATAATAAATCTAAAGTTGCTTTCTGTTTTGGAACCCTAATTGACTGACCAGCATCATTCCTTGAATTAGTATAAACATATTCTGTTGTAGCCTTCTTAGTAAAGGGAATGTCTAGGGAATCAAGACCTACCGAGTAACCCTCTATCAACGTATCCGAACTAACATTCATATACGTTCCAGTCCAAATACCAGTTGCAATCCAATCAATCTTGCTATTAATTGCTGAAGAAAAATAATTTGTTCGCAACACTACATTATTAAAACCGTGATAGGCCAATCCAACATCAAATAAGCGAGATGTTTCTGCATTCAAGTTTAGATTACCATAGGAGCTGTCATATTTTTCATACAATGTTGGCTGCCGATACCCAGTTGCATGATTAATCTTCAAATCATAATCAGCAAACTTCTTCCACAGTGATACATTGTAAGTAAAAACGGATTTATCGTTTGTATACGTCACAAACCTAGAACCAATACTATAATTAATTAATGATTCAGCTGAAAAAATATTATAAAAAGAAACATCTGATTGTTCCTTTTCTACAAAACTATTTTTCTGTGCTTTCTCAGTTCTTCTGGTCACACCCCAAACCAAATCCTTGTTTCTAAATTTCTCATTAAACTTTAAATCTAGTTCATTCAGGTAACCATGAAAAATACTAGACCCTGCGTCATAATTCCTTAATATATTAGAACCATTATAGTTAAGCTCCAAGGAACTATCACTATCAAGCTCCTGATTAACTTTTATCCCGTATAAATCATGATTAGCTAACACATGTGAGTTGAACCCATCCAAATCTGAATCAAGTCTATTTTCCGAATAAAACATGGCAAGATTTGTTTTATCACCTAATCTTAATTCAGCATCTAGCTCTAATGCTCTCTTTTTTTCTAAATCCTTCTCTGTATTACTATCCATCCAAGAAAGCTGATCTTGTTTGCTGTCATTATATGAAACCACAAACCTATACCAACTTCCAAGTAATCCTGTTTTAAAGCTCTCTGACAAATAACTTTCTCCCCATAAAAAAGCACAAACAGTCTCTGTCTTTAATGAAGGAACTATATTGATAACACCTGCAACAGCAGAATTACCATAATACGAAGAAGCGGCTCCTCTTATAACTTCAACCCTATCAATATTCGTCATTGAGAACACATCTAAATATGGTGTACCTTGTGGTGTTGAAGAATCAAACATATCCACTCCACGGTACAAAATCTTGGTTTGATTTGAAGCAAAGCCATTCAAAAGTATAGTCTTCGTTCCTCCTGAATTAATAGCATTTATAGCAGCAACTCTTTTCAAGACACTATTTGAATCTCTTTCCACCCAAGCTTCTAACATACCAGAATCTATGTAGCTAAAATTATTATGCTTATCATAATATCCATTCACTCCATTAGCTTTAACATCTAGCGTAATTGTTTTAAGCTTTACAACATCTTGCGAAAAAATAAAGCTAAATAAACTTAACCATAATAAAATTTTGAGAATACCTTTAGACATAATACGCCAACTCCTCGAGCTAATTAGTCTTCAAACGGCATTCCGACTTTAACGGTTGCGGGTCAGTGAGGGAATTTTCAATTTATGCTAAACATAATCGAAGCACCCTTCTTTCCCGTAAGAAGCTGGAAAGATTATACAACAAACCTAAACAAATAAACACATCAACAAATAAACAGTTATAATACAATCATGAAACAACTTATGAATGAACTTGGCTCTAGCAAAACTCCTTTTTTATTCATATTAGATTATGAATTAAAAAATCCGTTGATAATCCGTCTTACTGATGTAGATTCAACCAATATCAAATATAACTTTGGCTTACAACAAAATCATAAAAATATTGTTACTGAAAAAACTCCAAAATTATCTTACAAACCTATATCAAAAAAAATTTACAAAAAAGCATTTGATAAAGTAATAGACGAACAAACCAAAGGCAACAACTACTTACTAAATTTAACCTTCTCAACAAAAATAACGAATTCTTTATCCTTGCTAGATATCTTCTATGCATCAAATGCAAAATACAAACTACTTATTGATAACAAATTTGTCGTCTTTTCTCCTGAACCATTTGTAAAAATTATTGATGGGATAATACTCTCATATCCGATGAAAGGAACTATTGATTCTTCTATCCCTAACGCTAAAGATTTACTACTTGCTGACACCAAAGAAAACCAAGAACACACTACAATTGTAGATCTTATTAGAAACGATTTAAGCCTAGTATCAAAGGATGTTACTGTTACAAAATTTAAATACCTTGATGAAATTACAACCTCAAATAAAACATTATTACAAATGAGCTCAGAAATAAAAGGCAAACTACCTAATGGTTATCACAGCAAACTTGGCGATATAATTTATGCCCTTCTACCTGCTGGCTCAATTACAGGTGCACCAAAAAAGAAATGTGTAGAACTTATAAGTAAAATTGAAAACCATAAAAGAGGTTATTATTCTGGAATAATGGGAATATTCGACGGTAACAACATAGATAGTGCTGTAATGATAAGATTCATTGAAAAACAACAAAATGAATATTACTATAAAAGTGGTGGAGGTATTAGGATTGATAGCAACATGGACAAGGAATATCAGGAACTAAATGACAAAATCTACCTACCTATTTATTGAAAGTATATTTATTAAAAACGGTGTTCCTTTAAATATTGATTGGCATCAAAAAAGAGTAGTTAACACTTTTATTAAATTCTTTCCAAACAATACTCCTATAAACCTATCAGAAATTATTAATCAAAAGGATTTTCTCCAAGATATATTACAAAAATGTCGAATAACCTATTCTTATGACATACAAAAAATTGAATATGATACATTCGTTCCAAGAAAAATTAATTCTTTAAAAATAATCAAAAGTGATGAATTTGATTATTCCTTTAAATATGCTGAAAGAGCAACATTAGAACTCCTTAGAGGAAAAAGAGGAAATTGTGATGACATTGTTATTTCTATTAACGGCTACTTAAAAGACAGCTCATTTGCAAATATTGTATTATTCGATGGAGACAACTACTACACACCAGACCCTCCACTATTATTTGGAACAAAAAGAGCTCAATTAATTGAAAAAAGAATCATCAAGCCTACTCCTATAAAGGAAAATGAACTTTATAAATTCAAAGAACTTCATCTAATAAACGCTTTGGCTGATATTGGAGACTATGTAATAAAAATAAACAATGTCTTTTACTAATGGTTTACTCCGAGCAACTATCGATGACCCAGTGTGCAAGCCTTAAAACAACACTAACAGTTACTGGCATTACTGAACCTTTATCAACCAACCACTGCAATCTTTCCTGAATTAAATAAACCACAGGAATATCATTTTTGAATACTAATACTCCTAGTTTTTTTCTTAGTATATTTACTATAGGACAATGAGTGGTCTTCTCTAAGTTCCCATATCTGATTGACTCTATACTATTAAGGTTAGCGGCCCCCATGCTGCTAATAAGTTTACGTTATGCTTTTTAGAATAACGTATTTAAAATACTTTCGTTTGAATACCATCAATAAAGTCATAACAGGGGAGCCGATGGCTCCTACTCCTAAAAAAATTACTATTTTCTCTTGAAGTTTCTAAAAGGCATCTTTACGAATTAATTTGATAGTTCTCTGAAATCTTTCCATATTCTTTTTACATTCCTCTCTGTTTGTAACACTAAGCTCTCCATCGAGACGTCTAAAACATCTGAAACTGCTTTATAAACCAACCCTATGTCTGATGGACTACTGAAACCTTCCTCTTTATCCATCTCATCTCTAGGTATCATATAAGGAGAGTCTGTCTCTAACAACAACTTATCTTTTGGGATTAACTTAACGAGACGTTTATGTTTCTTATTATTTATATTAACTATAGGAAATCCAAAACTAAAATATGAATTAAACTCTTGCATTCTACCCACGTCTTGCTCAGTTCCACTAAAAGAATGGAAAATTAAGGCAGGAACCTCTATTTGCTTCAAGATAGCGTATAAATCATCATATGCCTTTCGACAATGTAGTATTACCGGCAGATTAAGCTCTCTTGCTTGAATCATTTGTTTATAAAAAACATCCTGCTGAAGCTCCTTTGAACCTACGTAGTCGTTATAATAATCAAGCCCAATCTCTCCAACTGCTATAACATTTTTGTCTTTAAGCAGCTCCTTTAAAAAAATAAGCTCAGAATGTTTCTCTTTAACAAAGAAAGGATGTAGTCCTAACGAAACGTTAAACGGACACCTCTGCGCTATTTTTAAATTATCGGTCCATGACGAATACTCTATACCTGAGGTTATCAGTCCCTTAATTTTATCTTTGGATATATTTCCCAAGACTGACTTCATGCTTGGATGATCTAAATGACAGTGGATATCGTACATAAAATATATTTTATAACATTTTCCACCAATAAGCTTAGAAATGTTATAATTGCGCTATGAATTTTATAATCGAACTTTGGCAGAACTTACCTTTTCACATTAATCCCATTGCTTTAAACATAGGTCCTCTGCAGTTTAGATGGTATAGCATTATGTATCTACTTTCTATCCTAACTGTATTTTTCCTATACATAAGACACTGTAAAAAAAACAACCTTAATTATAATTTGGATAAAGCATATGAACTTTTCATTTATAGTTTTATGGGGATAATCATAGGCGCAAGAATAGGATACGCACTATTCTATGAATTTTCAACGTTTCTTGCATCACCACTTCTTCTTATCAACCCTTTCCAAAATGGGGAATTAGTTGGGATCAGTGGACTTTCTTACCATGGTGGAGCCATCGGTTTTTTACTAGCAATGCTTCTATATTGCAAAAAATACAAACTAAACTTTTTCAACATAACAAATATATTATCTTTATATGTTCCACTTGGTTATACATTCGGACGAATAGGTAATTTTCTGAACCAAGAACTATATGGAAGAGCGACAACAAGCTTACTTGGCATGTATTTCCCAGGTGATGATCAAAAATTATTACGATATCCCTCTCAACTAGCTGAAGCCTTTATGGAAGGTATTTTTATTTATATTTTAATTTTATTAATTTCTAAAACAATACCAGCATCGAAAAAAATTATAACACCGCTATATTGTTTACTTTATGGAACAGCAAGATTTCTTACCGAATTTATACGTGAACCTGATAATTTTCAAACTCTTTTCATAAATGTATTTACCTATGGACAAATACTATCTATTATAATGATAATAATTGGAATAATTCTTATACCAATTTATATAAAGAACTATGAAAATAATTAAACTAACACTTATTATCTCTCTTTTAACATTTTCTTTCACAAGATTTAATGAAACAAAAGCTATTCCTGCATTTTATTTAGATAAAGAAATAAGCTTACCTTTATTTATTAAAAACAATGTATCAAAAGGTTTTTATCCAATTACCCTTAAATCTTACATTAGAGGTGAGATAGATGTGCCAAAAAACATGATGCCTTATGTTTTAATAGAAGAAAAAGATGGGTTAAACAATATCCAGCTTGTCAGTATAAATCAAAACAATCTAAATATTCCTTCCTATTTATGGGACTTTGACCCAATTGAGAATATCAAAGCAATCAGAATTTCAGACTTGGATTTAGACGAATGGCAAAAAAAATACATCAAAACAGATTTATACATCAGTGACGGAGATCCTTACACTGTAATGTGCAACGAAGAAGATAAGGACAAAATTTTTCTATATGCTCCAACTGAAAACATGAAAATAGAAATATACTCAAGCATTCCTTTTATGAATAAGATAATTAAATTTCCCACAAAACAAGAAAGACAAAAATTTAAAAAAATACCGCTGAAAGGTTATCACCTAACCTCTGGAGCTATGCCTACAAGAAAAGAAGCATACATTCATAAGAGTTTTGCAGTAAAAAACGGTTTGGACAGTATAGTTCTTGACTTTAAAACATATCTAACCCCTTTACAATTTAACTATAAAGACTTTGATGTATTCATGAACGAATCCAATGAATATTTGATCTCACAAATGACTGGACTTACAAAAACTATTGAGATTTTAAAATTATCTCAACCAAAAGTTTCACTAAGAAT
>JBAXBT010000012.1:0-12996 GCA_037141875.1 Candidatus Riflemargulisbacteria bacterium | reverse complement strand
CTTTCTATCAGTCTTTTTGCTCCATATTTATGTTTTGTTTGTAATCTTAACTGAACTATTTTCTTTTCAAACGTAGGACTGCATTTATTAGGACTATTCTTTGGTCTTTTACTTTCATCTTCTAGTCCTTTCAATTTCTTTTCATGGTATCTATTTACCCATTTACGTACTGTTTGAACGCTAACAGCATATTCTCTGCTACATGGTTTATTCCCATACTTAATAGCAAATTTTACTAGCTTGTACCGATAATCAAACTTGCCTTCTTCGCTCATGTGTTTTATTATTTCCTTGTATTTCAATAGTAATCCCCTTTCTGCCTTGTTAGGGGATTATTTTACCTTCCGCTATCTTATATATCAGCCTTAATACTTCTTTGTAGTATTTCTTTCCCATACTTTTCATTATTACTCTATCTAGGGGGTAAGTATCTCTCAGGTCTGTAACAAAAGATGTCAAAGGTTTAAGACATTTTATTCTATTTAATTGTTTCAATTTCCATTTTTTGGGCATAATTTATTTATGAAAAAGAAAATAATTGCTAATCGTGAGTTGCCAATTGATGTTTTGGCATGTAAATCGTTATGTAATCTTCTAATTAATACTCCTGAGTTAAAAGATAAATATCTTTATATTCGTGGGGTTGCTCCACAGGAAGCCAAATTAGCTATAAGCAAAAATAACGGGCGAGTTGACTCTAAAAAAGCAGTAACCAATAGAGGGTTAGATGAAGCTCGATTATCCTTTGGATTGAATGAGAAAGGGTTAAAAGGTGTATCCTTAAAAGTATTTGAAGATGTGATTTTAGAAATAGCTTATTATGCAAATATGGGCGCACATGTTGAGGCTACAAAAGAAAAAGATATATCCTCTAAATATCAGGGATATTTTTTAGTTTTTGCAACAGATGAACCTTTAGTTAATCATAGTATTAATCCAGCGATGTATGGTAATAGTTGGCGTACAACCGCTGAGCTTCCTGAGGGTATTGAACATTCGTTAGTATACGTGATAAAAGCACCAGTAAATGATGGTCCATCGTCATTTAAGTCTTTTGACGTTTATAGGAATATTCCCATAACTGGTGATCAAGAGAAAGACTTAGCAAATTTTAATCGTATGTTTCCTAAATAGAAGAATAGTTTTCTTTAGTTAATCGAAGTAAACAATTCAACAAATAAACGTTATAATAAACAACATGAAATATATAGTTATCATTGGGGATGGGATGTCTGGGTGGCCTTCTGATAGCACAGAGGGGAAAACAGCTTTAGAAATAGCGAATACTCCTAATTTGGACTTATTGGCCAGAAAAGGCGAGATAGGTTTAGTCAAGAATACTCCAGATGGTTTGCCTCCAGGAAGTGATGTTTGTAATTTATCAGTATTTGGGTATAACCCAGTCAAATATTATTCCGGTAGAGCGCCTATTGAAGCCGTTGCTCAAGGGATCGCCTTAGCAGATGACGAAACAGTGTTTCGTGCAAACTTAGTTACTGTTGAAGATGGTAAAATGAAGGATTTTACTGCTGGTCATATTTCAAGTGAAGATGGGAAGAAATGTATTCAAAGCTTAAATAAGCTTATAGAGAATAATAAAAAGATGCAGTTTCATCCAGGAGTAAGTTATAGAAACTTATTTATAATTAAGGGAGAAAAGTTTAAATTAGTTACCACTCCACCTCATGATATAACAGGTAAGCAAATTGAATTTTTTCTTCCAGGTGGGCAAGGTGATGATGTTATCAGAGATATTATGTTAAAAAGTGTAGAGGTTCTTCCTAATGACACTAAGGCAAATATGGTTTGGTTGTGGGGAGAGGGGAAACGAATATCTTTACCGACCTTTGAGTCAAGACATTGTTTGCGTGGTGCAGTCATTACAGCTGTAGACTTGTTTAAAGGATTAGGGTTATCTGCAGGCATGGATAATATTGTAGTTCCTGGTGTAACTGGTTTTTTGGATACTAATTATGAGGGGAAGGCTAGATATGCAATAGTGGCTTTAGAAAAGTATGATATTGTATTTATTCATGTTGAAGCTCCAGATGAAGCTGGACATACTGGAGATTTAAACTTAAAAGTACAGGCTATAGAGGATTTTGATAAAAGAGTAATTGGAACTATTTTGTCGGAGATAGGGGAAATAGATTTCAAACTTTTAATTCTTCCTGATCATCCAACACCGATTGAGATAAAAACGCATTCTAGGGATGATGTTCCCTATCTGATATATGATAGTCGAATGGACAGAGGAGACAAAAAGGCTGTATATACAGAAAAGTATGCAGCGGAAATGTCTAACGAAAGTATTATTGGCTATAAGCTTATGAGTAGGTTTATAAGTTGAGTTTTATTTTTGCACTTTTGGGGCTTTCAATAATAGTTTTAGTTCATGAATTTGGGCACTTTATATCAGCAAGGTCAGCAGGAATTACTGTTTCTGAGTTCTCTATAGGAATGGGTAAAAGTATAGTAAAGAAGAAATGGGGAGAAACAGTTTTTTGCCTTAGAATTTTTCCGTTGGGTGGGTATGTAAGGATCCCTTCTTTAGAGGACAATGAAGAAACAATAATAAAGATTAGTTTTATTAATAAGTTGAAGATACTTTTGTCAGGCTCATTAAATAATTTTCTTTTTGCTTGGATTGTATTCTTTTTTATATTTTTTTTAACGGGAGTCCCTGGTCAAGTATCTAATATAATTGAAAATGTTTCCTTAAATGGTCCAGCGTATAAGGCTGGATTAATTAATGGGGATGTTATTTTGTCGATTGATGGATTGAGTGTTTTAACTGGAAAAGATGTAATTGGTAAGCTAATTGAAACTACTATAAATATAAGAGTGATAGAAATTAGACGAGGCGAGAAGGATTATACTTTTAATGTTTCCCCTAAAAAAGAAGCTGGCAGGAACATTGTTGGGATTAGTTTGAAATTAGAGAAAGAGAAAGCATTTTCTTTAGTGTCAGCAATAAAGAGTTCTTTGGAGCAGTGTGTAGGTATCGTTGTTATTACTTATAAAGGGCTATGGATGCTTATAACAAGAGAAATAGGTGTTGATCAAGTTTATGGACCAGTAGGAATCATTACGTTGACAAGCCAAGCTTCAGGTCATGGAATCATTTATTTTTTTAGTTTTTTGGCAATACTAAGTATAAATTTATCACTTATTAATCTTTTTCCTTTCCCTGCACTTGATGGTGGGAGGGTCTTAATGCTTTTTATTTCTAAGGTAGTTGGAGATAAGATGAGTAGGAGATTGGAAAATAAATTGCACTTTTTTGGGTTTATTATATTAATTTTATTTGTTATATATATTTCTTATTTTGATATTCAGAAAATGCTGTTAAAATAGCACAAATAAAATGATAGCAGAAAAACAGCTCAAAGATCTTCATGATATCTCCAGTAAAATTCGAAAACATATAATCGAGATGACACATTTTGCGAAATCTGGTCATCCAGGTGGCTCTATGTCTGTTACAGATATTATTACTTATCTATATTTTAATTGGTTGAATATTGATCCTAAAAATCCTAAAAAAGAGGATAGAGATATTTTTGTTCTATGCAAGGGGCATGGCGCACCTGCTTTATATTCAGCTATGGCAGTAAGAGGTTTTTTTCCTGAGGAAGAGTTAAAGACACTTAGACAGCTAGGTTCTAGGTTGCAAGGACACCCAGACATGAAAAGTATTCCAGGGATTGAAATGTCCACCGGTTCTCTAGGACAAGGACTCTCAGTTTCTGTCGGGATGTGTTTAGCATTGAAGTTAGATAAGAAAAAGAACAGAGTATATGCTGTAATGGGCGATGGAGAACTTCAAGAGGGGCAGGTATGGGAAGCAATGATGTCAGCTGCTCATTATAAATGTGATAATCTTTGCGTTTTCATTGATAATAATAAACAACAAATAGACGGCAACATTGCCGATGTTATGGGCATAGAACCGCTAGCCGATAAGTTTAGGGCATTTGGATGGGAAGTTTTGAATATTAACGGTCATGATTTTGAGCAAATCGAGGATGCGTTGGTAATGGCTGATAAAGTAGTTGGTAAGCCGACTGTTATCATTGCTGATACTGTGAAAGGAAAGGGAGTTTCTTTTATGGAAAGACAACTTTGTTTCCATGGAGCACCTTGTAATGATGAGCAGAAAGTATTAGCTTGTATTGAATTAGATAAAAAAATGGGAGTTTGTGGATGTCAGATGTAGCTGCTACTAGAGACTATTACGCTAAAGCCTTAATAGCTTTAGGAAAGAAGAATAAAAATGTTGTGGTTTTAGATGCAGATCTTTCAGGTTCGACAAGAACAGAGAAGTTTGCAAAAGAGTTTCCTGATAGATTTTTTAATGCAGGGATTGCAGAGCAGGATTGTATCGGCATGTCAGCTGGGCTAGCTTGTATGGGTAAGACGGTTTTTGCTAGTTCATTTGCAATGTTTCTTACTGGGAGAACCTGGGAACAGATAAGGAACTCTGTTTGTTATCCGAAATTAAATGTAAAGATTTGTGCTACTCATGCAGGTATTACTGTTGGCGAAGACGGGGCATCACATCAGGCATTAGAGGATATTGCTTTAATGAGGATACTACCAAATATGAGAGTAATTGTTCCTGCCGATGCATTAGAAGCAGAGCAGGTCATTCATTATGTTGCCGAGCAACCAGGACCTTTTTATGTAAGAATGAGTCGTGGGGTTACTCCACTTGTTTATAAGGAAGGCGAATGTGATTTTCAGCTTGGTAAGAATAAAGTGCTAAAAGAAGGCACAGACCTTACAATTATGGCGTGTGGAATTATGGTTAAAATAGCTTTAGAGGCAGCCGAAGTTCTTAAAAACGAACACAATATTTCAGCTGCTGTTGTTAATGTTGCAAGTATTAAACCTATAGATGAAGATAATATTTGTAAAATGGCTTCTTTAACGGGTGCATTTGTCGCTGCAGAAGAGCATACTATTTATGGCGGAATGGGCAGTGCTGTTGCTGAGGTAACTGCTAAAAAGTGTCCTATTCCTATTGAAATGTTAGGTGTTATGGGTGTTTTTGGCGAAAGCGGGAAACCAGATGATCTTTTAGAAAAACATAGTTTAAATGTAGCAGGTATTGTTGCAAAAGCATTAGCTGTTAAATCTCGAAAATAAATGATTAGATTAAGAAATGTAACTAAGAAATATCAAGATTTTGTAGTTCTAAATCATATAAATCTTCATATTGCTAAAGATGAGTTTGTTTTTCTTGTAGGCCCTACAGGTGCAGGAAAAACTACAATTTTAAGTTTATTAACTTGAGAGCAAACAGCAGAAGCTGGGAAAATTTATGTTGGGATGACTAGCATAAATGAACTTAATGAGCGACAAGTATCTAACCTAAGAAAGAATATTGGTTTTATATTTCAAGATTTCAAGATTCTTAATAGGACAATTTATGATAATTTAGCCTATGTTTTAAAAATTCAAGGTGAAACAAAAAAATCAATTAAAGACAAAATAGCTAGAGCAGCTGACCTAGTTGGTCTTGAAAGTAAATTACATTGTTATCCTCATCAACTTTCAGGTGGAGAACAGCAGAAAGCGTGCATCGCAAGGGCAATTATTAATAGACCTCCAATTTTATTAGCAGATGAACCTACTGGGAACTTAGACCCTGATGCATCCTTAGAGATTATTCAGCTTATGTCCAAGATAAATCTAGACAATACGACAGTAGTTGTCGCTACACACGATAAAGCTATTGTAGATCTTATGAGAAAACGCGTTATCGCTTTACATGGTGGAAATATCATTCGCGATCAACAGATGGGAAGTTATCATGAATTTTAGGATATTATCTTTTTTACTAGAGGAAGCAATAAGTTCTATCAAACAAAATTCTGTTATGGCATTTTTATCGTTCATTACAGTAACTCTTTCCTTATCTGTTTTAGCAATGTTTCTTATTGTATTTATGAATCTCAACTCAATGATTAAGACAGTTGGTGATGATTTGAATATTTCTGTGTATTTAAATAGGAATATAAGCGAGGAAAGATTGTATCAAGTGAGTGATCAATTAAAGATGATTAAAGGAGTAAAATCCTTATCTATTGTTACTAGAGAAATAGCTTGGGAGGATTTAAAACAAAAACTTCAGTATCAAAAAGAGATAGTTGAGCTTATTCCAGGCAATCCATTGCCTGATCTAATTGAGGTAAAGCTAAAGTCGTTTAAGGATACAGAGGATGTATTAAAAGAAATTAAATTGATTAAAGATATAGAGGAAGTTAGATACGGAAAGACAATCGTTAATAAATTTAGAAGTATTGTTAAACTTTTTGATTATGTTGGAGGAATAATTGTTCTTTTATTACTATTTGCTACATTTATAATTATTTCAAGCACTATTAATATAACAATAATCGCCAAGGAAAAAGAAATCAAGATTATGAAATTAGTAGGAGCAACCAATAGTTTTGTTAAGTCTGTTTTTGTTTTAGAGGCTTTAATTTTGGGTTCTGTTGGGTCTCTTTTAGCGGTTATACTCATTAATGCTATATATTTTGTAGTGAACAGTAAAATGCAACAAGTTTTTCATTTTGCCTATGTTTTTACTAAGCATATGAATTTTGTTTCTTTAAATATGTTTATTATTACAATTGGTTTGGCCATAAGTATTAGTGCCAGTTTCTTTTCAGTTCAAGGTCTACTAAAGAGTATTTTAAGGAAGTAATGAGGAGGAATTTATAAATGATGAATTTTTTAAGAGAAAGGTCAAAAGAAATTGTTACAACTACCGTTATATTGTTCGCTCTATCTTTTTTAGGGATAGGAACGTATTCATTTTTAAATAGAGGAGATAGTCAAAAAAAAGAGGAAGTAGCAACATCAACATTAGGACTTGTGAATGGGAAACCTTTAGATTCTTATTATTATAATAGGCAGTTTAATCAGTCTTTTTCTAATATCCCACCTGAGCAAAGGATGCTCCTTGATCCAGATGTAGTGGATTATTATCGATATCAAGCTTTTCAGGAAACAGTAGCAAATATGCTGATGCTTGATGAGGCTAATAAACAAGGTATTAAGGTTTTTCCTCAAGAGTTTAATTATAGAGTGGAACAGCTTGTTAAGGCATATGGATTAAAGAATGTAGGAGCACTTAAGAAGCTTATTAAAGACAATAAAATAGAATGGAAAGTTTTTAAAGAGCAGCAGAAGAGCGATATTCTTGTTTCTAAATTTTTAAGTGGGATAACAGGTAGAGTGCGAGTTACACCGTTGGATAGAGAAATGGCTTTTACTGAGATAAAAGCGAGACACATACTAATAAAGGTTGCTAACGAGGTTACTGATAATATGGAAGAAGATTTGGTAAAGTTAAAGAAAGCAGAATCAATTTATGAGATGGTTCTTGGCAATAAAGCAAATTTCGCTAAAATTGCAGAAAAGTATTCTGAAGACACTGCAACTGCTGTTAAAGGTGGAGACCTTGGTTGGATGAGTAGAGGACAGATGGTCCCTGAGTTTGAAATGATGTTACAGAAGCTTGCTCCAGGAGAAATTGGCGGTCCGATAAGAACTATTTATGGGTATCATATTATTTTAGTAGAGGATAAAAGAGAAAAAGAAAAACCTAAGAATGTAACTGATGAGCGTATTGATCAAATGATTCTTCAGCAAAAACAGCAAGAAGCGATACAAGAATGGCTTAAACCATTAAAAGCTTCAGTAAATATAGAGATAATTGACTCTCAAATTAAAGCTTATGATTATAAAGTTAATCAGAAGTATGATGAAGCATTGATTGAATACAGAAAAGCTTTAATGAGTAATAATGAGCTTTTGACTTATACTCAAATTGCTAGGATGTATGATAGGCTAGGTAATAAAGATGAGGCAGTTAGGTCTATTAGAAAGGCTCTGATACTTCAGAAGAGATTACAAGGTTATCGTTATCCTTCTTTATATTTTGCTGGGATTGATCTTTTTGTTAAATATGAACTGAAAGATCTTTATTCAAGTTTATTCGATGAAGTATTATTAACATTTAAAGGGAAAGAAGCTGTCCTCAATGTAATAGAAAAGAACTATCGAGATAAAATGAGCAAAACTCAGAAAGAAAATTTAGATGAACAATTGAAGCTGATTGCGGATCAAAAGAACGCAGCTGAATTAGCTAAACAGAAAGATGCCTCAACTCCGTTTTCTGCTATAAATGCTTTAGATAATCTAGATAGTGTAACAGGCAACAGATAAAGCTTATTATTTTTGTATCCTCACTCCTGAAGCGGGTGGGGATATGATGAATTCACAAACAATAGTTTTTTATAAAAAAAGCATAAAGTAGTTTACTGTTTTTGTGTATCATAATGGGGAGAAGTAATTTAAAGAAGAAAGATTTAGGATTTATTTTAAAAGTATCTAAGATGATTTTATAAGCGGTAAGAGCAGGATAAGCTTTTGATAGATGAAAGAGTTCCATGTCTACAGAGTAGGCATTTGGGAACTGTTGAGCTAATTTTTTTTTGTTTTGTAAACTGTTAACGGTAATGTTTTCTATATGGCTAGTGGTATCTATGGTAATACTTTCTTTCCCATTACTGCCAGAACATTTTCCTATATTCAATATTGTAGAAGAACTAATGGTTTTTAGTGAGCCAGCATTCCCTAGATTAAATATTTTTTGAGTTGTGATTTTATGCAGTAAGGATTGTTGATTGAGAAGTGTTCTTTTTACAGCGTTTTTCCCAACCCCTGTTATGATAATTAGTATTGTTTTATTATGTATTTCTTTAAGATAGGCTCTTTTATTTAATTTTGTAGAGGTTTTAATAAAAGATGATATTTCTCTTTTTTCTGCACTAAAAATCAGATAATCAATTGTTTTTTCTTTCATGCTTTCGTCTCTAGTCTTTGGTCTAGAGTCATTTGGACTTCTGACTTTTGACCTGTGACTTGCGACCATACATCAATACCTCTATTCATCCAATCATCTATTCCTCTAAACTGTGAATAATAAGCCCACTTCTAAGTTTAGGTTCGAACCAAGTAGTTTTAGGAGGCATAATCATATTGTTATCAGCTATTGCCATTAATTGTTCCATAGAAACAGGGTACATAGCAAAGGCGGCTTTCATTTCGCCAGAATCAACTCTTTTTTCTAATTCTTGAAGTCCTCTAATTCCTCCTACGAAGTCTATCCTTTTACTAGTTCTTAAATCCATAATTTCAAGGGTAGGTTCAAGGACATATTTGGTAAGAGTAGTAACATCTAAGGCATCAATTGGGTCATTGTCATTATAAGTGCCTTCTTTAAAGGATAGCTTATACCAGTTGCCTTCCAAATACAGACCTATAATGTGGTTGTTTTCTGGTTTGTATGTTTCCTTGCCTTTTTGTTCTACTATAAAATTTACAGAAAGTTTTGTTAAAAATTGCTCAGGAGATAGTCCGTTTAAGTCTTTTATTAAGCGATTGTAGTCAAATATTTTTAGTTGGTTATCAGGGAAGAGTACAGTTAAAAAGAAGTTAAATTCTTCTTTGCCTGTATATGTGGATTGTTTGTCTCTTAGCTCTTTACCGACTAAAGTAGCCGCAGCACTTCTGTGGTGTCCATCAGCAACATATGTGTAAGGTATTTTATTGAAAATGTTTATGATTTCATTAATTAGAGTAGTATTAGTTATTACCCAAAAGGTGTGGCCAATTCCATCTTCGGAAACAAAATCATACTCTGGTTTATTCTTTATGGTTTCTTCAACTATTTGATCTATCCTAGTATTTGCTGGATAGGCTAAGAAAACTGGTTCAATGTTGGCATTATTAATTCTTACATGAATCATTCTGTCTTCTTCTTTGTCTTTTCTGGTTAGTTCATGTTTCTTTATTGTTCCAGTTAGGTAATCTTCAATATCAGAGCAGGTTACTAATCCATACTGAGTTCTGCCGTCCATTTTTTGAGAGTAAATGTAAAGTAGTTCCTCATTATCCTGAATTAACCATTCGTTTTGTTTGAATTTCTGGAAATTCTTAAGAGCTGTATCATACACTTCTTGCGAGTGTTCATCGGTTCCACTAGGAAAGTCAATTTCAGGTTTAATGATGTGATATAAGGACATAGTATTGTCGCCTGCTTCTAAACGGGCTTCCTCAGAGTTTAATACGTCATATGGGCGTGAAGCTATTTTTGTTTCTAATCCTTTTTGTGGTCTTATTCCTTTGAAAGCTTTAATAGTTACCATGTTAACTCCTTGGTTGCTGTCATTCCCGCGTAGGCGGGAATCTATTATTAATTTTCTCACAGAGGGCTAATTTTCAAAAGGAGAAAGTTTAGCTTTCAGCTTTAAGCATTTAGCATTTAGCTTTATAATATGGCGTATGAATTATTTATTTGAAATTGGTACAGAAGAAGTCCCTGCAAGGTTTTTACAAAGCTTAATTAATGATTTAGTTGAGAATGTAACAAAAAGACTAGCGGGAATTACATATAAAGAGATTGAGACTTTTGTTACTTACAGAAGGCTTGCTTTTATTATTAAAGAAATATCAGCGGAACAAGCATCAAAAGATGAAGAGATTAAGGGTCCTCCAGAGAAAGTTGCTTTTAATGCAGACGGCACTTACACAAAAGCTGGAGAAGGGTTTTTGAAAAAGTTTAGTGCAACAGAGGGTGTTGTTAGAGATGGCTATATGTATGTTCGTGTTTTTGAGAAGGGAAAAAGAACAGAGGAAGTTTTAGCTCAGATAATTATTGAAGCTCTTTCTGCATTATATTTGCCAGTAGCGATGAGATGGGGTAACGAAAAACAGAAGTTTTATCGTCCAGTTCATTGGATGGTTTCTTTATTAGATGACAAAATTCTTCCTCTAGAATTTGCAGGCATAAAAGCAGGCAATATTTCTCGAGGACATAGATCATTATCAGTTGGTACTGACATTGATGGCGAGGAATTAACCATAGACTTGTCACACAATTATGAAAATATTTTAATAAATAACAAAGTAATAGCTAGTTTCAATAAGAGGAAGAAGGCTATTTCTGATTTCTTATGTAAAGTGACAAGCGATGTCGTTTTGGATAATTTATTGCTAGACGAGGTGACTGGCTTGGTAGAGTTTCCTACTATCTTGCAAGGTGAATATGAAGATGAATTTTTAACTATACCAGATAAGATTTTAATTACTTCTATGAAAAAACATCAAAAATATTTTCCAGTAATTGATAAAGAAATGTTAACTAATAGGTTTTTAATAATTGCTGACAATGTAAATCATAAAAATAGTAAAAATATTATTTCGGGAAATCAAAAAGTTTTAAGAGCAAGACTCTGTGACGCTAAATTCTTTTTTGAGGAAGACGTCAAGTATGATTTTGAGCATTTCAATGAAAAGTTGAAAACTATAACCTTTCAGCAAAAGTTAGGGAGTATTTATGATAAGGTACAGCGAAATATCGCAGTAACAGAGTTTATTTGTAGTAAGTTAGTCCTTCAGCCAAAGCAGCAGCAAACAGTGTTGACGGTTTCTAAGTACGCGCAGGCAGATCTTTCAACGGGGATGGTTTGTGAGTTTACGGAGCTTCAGGGTTATGTTGGAAAGCAATATGCATTAAAGTGGAATGTTGATAAAGAAGTAGCCGAGGGTATTTATGAACATTATTTGCCAGCTTTTTCAGGTGATGTTCTTCCATCTTCCTTAGTGTCTTGTATAGCCTCAGTTGCGGATAAACTTGAAACAATAGTTGGTCAATTTGTTATCGGAAAGATTCCTTCAGGTTCTCAAGATCCATTTGGTCTAAGAAGGCAAGCAAATGGAATTGTAAGAATATTTTATGAAACAGACTATTTAACTTTTCCTATAAATGAATTAATCGAAGCAACACTTGGATTATATAAGACTTTTGAGATTCCTAAGGAAAATATTGATAAATTGTATGATTTTTTTAATCAGAGAATTGAGCAATATTTGAAAGAACAAAATGTTGCGAATGATGTTATTCAAGCAATTAAGACACTTGATATAGGTTTACTTAAAAATAGATTAGATTTCATCGGTAATTTTTCTGTTTCAAATAGAAGAAAAGACATTTTAGAGTCAATCGTTAGAGTCCTTAATATTACTAAAGATGCAACATTGACTGAACTTAAGGTAGTAGATCCTTTCTTATTTGAAGATTGTTCAGAAAGAGTGCTTTTTGATACATTTAAGAGTTTAACAAAGAATGATAAGGTTTGGGATGGTCATTTGTTTCTTGAATGGATAACTTTGGCAGATGCTATTAGTGATTTTTTTGAAGCCGTAATGGTTATGGTTGAAGATGAGAAGATAAAAAATAATAGACTTAGCTTATTATGTAATATGAAGGCTTATTTTGAACAATTTGGTGATATGAAGCTATTAGCTCCGTAGATAATTTTTAATAAATTACTATTTCTAGTTCGAGGTTAATGTTGGTTTTAATTTTCACTTTTTGTTTAATTATTTCTATTAGTTTAAGGAAGTCCTCAGAAGTTGAGTTTTTATTACAAAGGATTATGTTTGCGTGAGTGTTACATACTTTGACGGTTTTATATTCATATCCTTTTAGCCCATATTCATCTATTAATTTACCAGCTGACAGCCCAGTAGGATTTTTAAAAATACTACCTAAGTTATAGGATAGAGGATAAGCTGTTTCTCTTTTAATTTTATACACATGGGCTTAATAGAAAATGGCAAGACAAATATTACTTTTGAAAATTTGGAAAAGATTGCAGAAAAACTGGGTATCACTGCAAGTGAATTACTGAAAGATATATAGTTATATTTTATGTCAATTTTCTTTGCGTAAATTTATAGGTTTACAGTCCGGACCATAGACTATTCAATTAAGAGCATTACAGAGTTTCACCTCTACAAAGTATTGTATTAGTCAGATTTTCCCTCTTTCTTCTTCTATAGAGTCCAATATTAAATTTACAAATTCATAAAGTGCCCTTCAAGTAGCATGAGGATCATGAGACTGAGGTGCTG
>JBAXBT010000011.1:0-13313 GCA_037141875.1 Candidatus Riflemargulisbacteria bacterium | reverse complement strand
ATCTCTTCAGCTACACGAACGTGTCTTTCAACCATAATGCTATAGAGGTTTTACCTCTTTTAAGGTAAATACTTTTATTAAGTCACCTTCAATATAATCTTCAAATCCATCAATAACAATACCACACTCAAACCCATTAGAAACTTCTCTTACATCATCCTTAAATCTCTTCAAGGAATCCAAGCTTCCATCATAAATTAAAGTATTACCACGATAAATCTCTAAATCATTACCTCTAACAACTTTACCTTGAGTAATAAAACATCCTGCAATAGCTCCAACTTTAGAAAACTTAAATAACTGCCTTACTTCTGCAGTACCAGTAAGTTCTTTTGCGAAAACTGGTTTTATCATACCTTTTGCAGTTGATTCAATATCCTCTAACAATTTATAAATAATGCTATATAACTTTATAACAACACCTTCGTCTTCTGCCTTGGCTTTAATCTCAATTGGAACGCCAACGTGAAAGCCCATAATAATTGCGTGAGACGCATTGGCAAGCATAACATCTGACTCAGTGATAAGACCGATTGCACTATGTACAACGTGAATATTAGCATCTAATAAATCTATTTTATTAATTGACCCTAAGATTGCCTCCATAGAACCTTGCGCATCTGCTTTTATAATCAAATTCAGAGTTGTCATCTCTCCTGCATTAATTTTTCTGGAAAACTCATCTAAACTAACTGTCTTCTTCTGTTGTCTCTTAAGATCAATCAGCTCATCAGCCCTACTAGTAGCTATTCTATTTGCTTCTTTATCAGTATTTACTACCTGCATAACATCTCCAACTCCAGGAACATCTGAAAGACCAAGAATCATTACAGGTGTTGAAGGACCTGCTTCTTTAATCTTATTCCCTTTATCATCAATAAGCGCACGTATCTTTCCATGAACTGGACCAATAACAAATGGATTACCAACTCTTAGTGTACCGCTTTTAACTAGTACCGTTGCAATTGGACCTGTATTCTTTGATAAATTTGCTTCTAATATTATGCCAGTTGCTTTTTTGTGAGGATTAGCCTTAAGTTCTTCTGTTTCTGCAACCAAAAGCACCATCTCTAAAAACTCTTCAATTCCTGTTCGTTCTTTAGCAGAAATATTTACAAAAATATTATTGCCACCCCAATCTTCAGGGATAATATTAAAATCAGCTAACTGCTGCTTAACCCTATCTGGATTAGCATCTGGTTTGTCCATCTTATTTATAGCAACTATAATCGGAACCTTTGCTGATTGAGCATGATGAATTGCTTCTTTAGTCTGAGGCATAACTCCATCATCAGCAGCTACTACTAGAACTACAATATCTGTCACATTAGCTCCTCTAGCCCGTATTTCAGTAAATGCTTCATGGCCAGGAGTATCAATAAAAGTTATCATCTTATTATTAATCTCTACCTGATAAGCTCCAATATGTTGAGTTATTCCACCTGATTCACCATCGACAACGTTTGTTTTTCTAATAGCATCAAGTAATTTAGTCTTACCATGGTCAACGTGTCCCATTACAGTAACTACTGGTGGTCTTTCTTTTAAAAATCTCTCATCTTCATCTATCTCTAAAAGATATATTTCTTCTCTTCTTTGCTGTTTCTTCTGAGACGTGTCTGAGCTTTGTTGCTCAAGAACAATATTGAATTCTTGTGCCATCTCAGATGCTAACTCAAGATCAATATTTTGGTTAAGATTAAGCATCATTCCCTTTTGTAAAATCAAAGTCATGACTTGCTTTAAGGGGATATCAATAAGATCACAAAACTCTTTAACAGTTAAGCTGTCCTTATTTACAATCACTATTCTTATTTCTGGTGCTTCAGCAACTTCTTCTTTTTTAGTAACAACTTCAGCTTCTTCTATAACTACAGGAGCCTGCACCGGAAGAACAATCTCTTCTTTTTGTGCTTCTACTTTTGGTTGTTTCAGGTCATCAAGATACTTGATTGCTTTTTTTATATCGTCATCGTTTAGCACAGAGGCATGACTCTTTACTTCTATTCCTACTTTAGACAAAACACCTATTAGGGCCTTGGTAGTAAGTTCTAACTCTTTTGCAACCTCATGTACTCTCAAAACAATAACTCCTTAATTATAAGCTTTCTTTAACCTTATCAAATATATCCAAGTCTATATTACTAGTTGAACTTTTAACTTTAAAGCCTAGCGCCTCAAGCTTAGCAAGGAAATCATTAACATCCATCCCTAAACTAAGTGCTGCTTCGTTAACCTTAATCTTTTTTGATTCTTCATGTTCTGGATTGATAGCATCTGACTTAATACCTTGATCATCAGCTATTACCTCTTGAGCATTATTCTTTTCTGCCATTAATTTTTCAAGTAAATTGGACTCCATGTCACCTTTTTTGATAACATCAATACTCCAACCAACAAGCTTAGAAGCAAGCCTAACATTTAAGCCACCTTTACCAATAGCTAGAGATAATTGTTCTTCATCTACTAAAGCTCTTGCTTTACGAGAGTCTCTATCAATTATTTCTACCTTCGCAACACTTGCAGGCTTTAAAGAATTAGCGATAAACACTTCTGGATCATCACTCCATTCAATAATATCTACTTTTTCGCCGTTAATTTCCTTAAGAATAGTCTGGATCCTTGCACCCATTCTTCCAACACAAGTACCAACCGCACCAACTGATTCATCGTTAGACTTCACGGCTATCTTTGTTCTATATCCAGCTTTTCTTGAGATTGCCTTAATCTCAATAACACCTTGAGATATTTCTGGAACCTCTAATTCAAACATCTTTTGAACAAAACCTTCATGCGATCTTGAAACAATTACTTCAGGACCTCTGTTTGTCTTAACTATCTCAACAAAAAATAACTTAATTCTATCTTTTATTCTATATTCTTCTCCAGGGATCTGATTCCTGACATCAAGTATTGCTTCTGTTCTTCCAAGATTTATAAGATAATTCTTACCTTCTTTTCTCTGAACAACACCAATAATAAGATTACCAATTCTGTCCTTATATTCTTCAAAAATTGAGTTCTTTTCGCTCTCAATAATTCTTTGCATAATAACTTGTTTTGCTTTTTGAGCAGCTATTCTTCCAAATTCAGGAGGATTAAAAGCTATTTCAATATCCTGTCCGTTCTTTACTTTCGGATCATATTCCTTAGCTTCTTTCAAAGAGATCTCAAACATTGGGTCCTCAACTGTTTTAACTACAGTCTTTGTAACAAATATCTGACATTCGCCTTCTTTTTCATCCAAAACTGCTTTTAAATTCTCTTCAGTACCATGATATCTTTTAGCAGCAACGATTAAAGCATCTTTAATTGCTTGTAAAACGTCTTCCTTTGGTATACCTCTTTCAGCTTGTATCTGGTTTACTACTTCATGCAAACCGGGTATTTTTATCATTTCTATGCTCCTTATTTCTCTTTATAAAATAAAAAAAGTGGGAAAGCCCACCTTTTCTTACAGCTAAAATATTATATAACGTTATACGACTTACTACAAGATTTCATTTAAATGGCCCGATATATATGATACTTGCCACTATTCTTAAAAATTCCAACAACCCCGCGTTTACTAGAAACTACCTGTCCCTTTGAATCTTTACATGGTAAAAGAATAAGGTCTGCTCCACTCGCTAATATCTTATTATTTACTTTCTTATTATTTGGCAAATACAAAATTCCATCAACTTTATTTACAGGTAACCCATGAACGATAATAGTTATTTTAACTTCATCATCCTGAAACACAACAATATCTTCCTGTTTTTTAATGTATATTTCGCCAACTACAAGAGTATTATTGCCTTTCATCGCCACCATCTTCCCTTGATCTAAGGTGGCTTGCAGATTAATAATTACTGAAGGTTGTGTAAGTGTCTTCCTTAAAACTTTCTTCTGATTTTCCTTATCTTCAGCTGAAACAAGCATCAATGTTTTATCCTTATTTATATATAATACCGAAAACCAATTCTTCTTATTGTAAAAAAACATCTCACGTTCAGGTTTTTGCGAAATAAACCAAAAATTAATCAAAACTACAATTATTAATATCGTCAACCAAGATGACCAATACTTTCTAAATAATTCCTTTCGATAAAATAGCGCAAAGAAAAACAGATAATAAACAAATAAATTAATAACAAAGGTGTGTCTAAAATATACACTCCTCCATGGACATGAGTACAAAACGTTAGCAACCGTTTTCATAATTACCAATAATCCAAACGTAAACTTCAAAACAGGAACAGACAATAAAGTACAAGTAACAGAAAGTAACATTCCGAAGAATCCCACAATAACAACTACTTCCACAATTGGAGCAAATATCATATTTGCAAACAGCGCAAGCACATCAAACCTACCATTTATCAAAAATATAATAGGTGCTGTAGTTAGGATTGGTCCTAATGATACTCCAAGCGGATCTTTAAGAAACTCAGGGATAAACTCGTTATCCTCAAACATTTTCTGAATACGAGGGGAAATCTCTACGACCGCAAATGTAGCACAAAATGAAAGAATAAAACTAAGAGAGAAAAGCATATCTGGCGAAAAAATAAGCATAATTATTCCAGTAAGTGACAGTACCTGTAGAGCTGTTTTTGACCTGTTATCATAGTTTAAAAAAATAGTTATCTGCATCATGATAACTGCTCTTAAAACAGAAATATCTCCACCAACAAAAAGCAAAAAGATACAATTAAATATAAGTATAATTAGAAAATTAGCAGTTTTTGGCAGTTTAA
This sequence comes from Candidatus Riflemargulisbacteria bacterium, assembly GCA_037141875.1. GTDB lineage: Bacteria > Margulisbacteria > Riflemargulisbacteria > GWF2-35-9 > DYQY01 > DYQY01. The sequence goes on along the minus strand of JBAXBT010000011.1, from coordinate 8,571 downwards.
ATACCACTAATAACTTAAGCAATACACTTGTTAGCAAGGCAACTTGAGCGCCAGAGACAACAAGCATATGCAATAACCCTAGATTAAGAAAAACATCCTGAAGGTCACTATCCAAATCAATACCATTAACTCCTATTAGTAAGCCAATCAGAAAATTGGCATAATACTCTGGAAGTTGCTGTTTCACATTTACAATAATCCTAGTCTTAATATCAAATATCCACGTTAGTTTACTATCCTTTATTTTAATAATTTGTATGGGGAAAACCGTCGCGAAAGGTCTTGTTAATAAATCCAACCTGCTACTTCCTATTTCTGAAGTTAATTTACCATCTACTTTTACTATATCTCCGACTACTAAATCAGGTGACTCTTTATAGACTATAATTTCCTTACCAGAAAACGTTTTATCTTTAATTATCTTAGCTAAAAAACCATAGCTATAGGTCTTAGTAACCTTACATTCTAATCTAACTTCTTTTGTCGAATTAGAAGCCTCTTTCCTAGAAGCTTCATTTATTTGTATTAAACTGAAAGTGTATATAAAAAAAACAAAAAACCAGACGCTCAACCAAAAGAGAAACTTATATTCCTTTCTTTTATAAATAAATAAACTTACACCAAATAATAAAACCATAAATCCGACAAAATATGACGAATAAACTGCTGCTACTATGGCAATAATTATTGTTATAAATATAACAACCAACATACTAATACCATATCATTCAACATATTATTACGTCAAATATTGATATAGTAAAATAAATAACGTCTTGATGCTGAAATTCTGTCAAACAAATAAACAAATAAACAAATAAACAAATAAACAGTATAATTTAATTATGAAAAAAGATGATATCTACTCTAAGCCAATGAACCCGTTACCAGCGTTTTCCTTTAATGAGAATGTCGCCGAAGTTTTTGATGACATGATTTCTAGGTCTGTACCCTGCTATAAAGAAACTCAAATGCTAATAGCCAACGCTATCCTAAATTTCTATCAGGAAGGAACTACGGTCTATGACCTTGGTTGTTCTACTGGTGAAACGTTTAAAACTCTCTCGAGCATTTCTGATAAACAAATAAATATGATTGGGATAGATTACTCTCTGCCAATGATAGAAAAAGCTAAACAAAAATGCAAAGGACTAAGAAACATTCAATTCCTTTATGAAGATGTTTTAAATGTTGAATACAGCAACTCCTCAGTTGTTGTCCTTAATTATCTATTACAATTCATGACAATCACAAAAAGAGTTGAACTATTAATAAAACTAAAAAACTCTCTTGCTCCAAAGGGGGCTGTACTTATCTTTGAAAAAATAATAAGTAAGGAATTTAAAGATAATTTCATAAACATCCATGAGCTTTTTAAAGAACAACAAGGATATAGCAAAATGGAAGTTAAACAAAAAAGGGAAGCATTGGAAAATGTACTAATACCTTTAACTTATGAAGAAAATAAAAAACTCATTAAAGATGCTGGATTTACTAAAGTTGAAAAGTGTTTTCAATACCTAAACTTCTGCGGAATACTCTGTTCTTAAATAGATTCATACATATACACACTTGGAACACCGGTCTCTCTAGGCACTAACCAATCTGAATTCTCTTGTAATACATCAGAATATCTATTTGCTCTTAAAATAATTCTTATTGTTCTAGGATTCTCAATTAAACTATTCTTTATATTATTTAGCAATGCCCTCGCTTTATCATGACTAAACGGAAAATATAAATAAAAAATTGTTTCATTTGTAGGTTTATAAGAAAGGATATCTCCCTCAAACAATGTTGATGAATCTAACTGACTCATGAACTTATTTATGTTTATATTTGCTACATTCAAAACATTACTATCAATATCAACACCAACCACATGCTTTAGCCCAGCCAAAATGGCCATCAGAAGAATTCTTCCCTTTCCGCAACCTATATCCACGAACACTTCCTTACTGTTAATTAATCCTTCCTTCTTTAAAAACATAAAAAGCTGAGCCAATCGAATATACGGCGTTGGCAAATAAAGCATATCATCAATGTCCATTTTCCTATCTGGCATAATATAATCTTCATCGCCAGTATCTATTCCTAGTCTTTTATCCCAGTCTTTATCAGAAACATCTCCAACGCTAATTTGTTGTAAAATATTTACTCCCATCGATATTAATTTAAAGTTCATACTAATTTATCGAAGCAACATTACATATTTCCTATATATTTTTACTCAAACGACAATCAACCTGTCGATATTTTACAAATAAACCATTATACTTCTTACTATGTCAGAACTTTTGCCAAGCGACTCCATTTACCTTACTAACGATACTCGACAAACTAGGTGGGCTGTCCCTTATTCCCATGAAGCTACCAATGCCAGAGCCGACATTTTGCTTAATCAAAACAAACTATATATTGAAAATAAATCTGTCTTAGATCTTGGTTGTCACTTTGGCACAATGTCTTATATCAGCTCAAAACTAAAAGCAAAAAGCATCTTAGGTGTTGATGGAGATCCTTCACTTATTAAACAAGCAAAAAACTTTCAAAAAGAAACGCGATTAAACAATGCTGAATTTATTCAAAATGATGTAATTGAGCTATTAACAAATCTAGAAGAAAATTCCTTCGATACAATCCTGTGCTTCGGTTTACTTTACTATATCCCTGACAATTTTCATCTACTAAAGCTTATGAAAAAAGTCGCAAAAGAAGCTATCATCTTGGATACTTTTACTGCCTATTACAACGCTATTCAAGGGAAAGATGGGCCTGCCTTTTTTAATAATCTAGATGAAAAAGCTTTTGAACTACCAATGATGATGCACTCTGTTACTCAAGCTAAAAAACAAAACCTCTATGAATTAGAACAAAATTCCTTTAAACATAAAAAAAAGAAAAACCCATTAACACTACTTACTTGCCCCACCAAGCCACTACTCGAACTATATTTACAAGCACTGGAACTACAATATGAGCAACTCAATTGGTCAAAGTATCTAATAAATCCTAATTTCAATTGGAAAGAAATGGAAACAACCGGAGCAAAAACAAAATCTCATTGGAGCGATATATACTCAAGTGAAATTAGAGTCAGCTACTTAATAAAAAAGTGAGCACCGCTCACTTTTTAAATTCCCCTACTGCTGCCTTAACCCCCTACAGTCTGACAGCAGTCCCCTTATCTTTATATTTGTACTATGCCCGATAATATTATTTTTAAACCTACTTAATTTCAAATATTGTGAAATAACCTGCCAAGTTTTGTCTAAAATCCCGTTTTGCTATAACTGGTGCAAACTCTCTATACTCTAATTCGCCATCCATTATACCTAAAATACTCTTTGCATTATCAACTGATGTCCATTTTGAATTATTAATAACAAACTCTACCCTACAAACATCTTTATCTTTTATTATAAGTTCAAGTTCATCGTCATCTATCTGTTGGTTATAAGTGCTGATTTTATCTTGCATCTTCTTAAGAACCATCTCATAAACCTCTTTCTTATCTAAATTAAGTTTATTCATATCTTCTTTAGTTAATACCTTTTGTGCCGAACTCATCTTATACCCCCCAGTATTTCTTTACATTTAAACTATTCCCTTTATAAGAGACTGCTAAACATCAATAACATGATTTTTTTATGGTTTATTGTTTATATGTTTAGGCGACTACGTCGCTGTTTATCTGTTGAATTGTTCAAGGAATTTTGTTTTTTAAATTATATCTAAAACAAATAAACAAGTTTGCGTTAGCAAACTATAAACAAATACACATTTAAACATACCGCTTTTAGCTATATAATAAACAAAAAACGAGGAGGCATTTTATGGCTAAACCAAACACAAATGTTGCAGTTGATTTACAAAGAACTTTTTTTAACCGAGTATTTTCTTGGATGACACTTGGACTCTTGGCTACTGGAGTAACTTCCATGTACGTTGCGTCTTCTCCTGCACTTAGGAATTTTTTCCTTGGTAACACTATTTTGTTTTTTGGACTCATTCTTTTAGAGCTTTTTGCTGTTGGTTTTCTTGCAGCTAAAATAAACAGTATGAGTGAACAACAAGCATCCTTGCTTTTTATTGGATACTCTATTCTTAATGGAATTACCTTATCTGGTATATTCCTTATGTATACTGGAGCTTCTATTGCTCTTGCTTTCTTTGTAACTGCAGGAACGTTTGCAACAATGACTGTCTATGGTTATACAACCAAAAGTGACCTATCAGAAATGGGGAAACTTATGTTTATGGGGCTTATTGGAATAATAATTGCTAGCATCATAAATGTTTTCTTAAAAAGTAGTGCAATGGACTATATTATCTCTTATGTAGGAGTAGCAGTCTTTATTGGATTAACTGCTTGGGATGTACAAAAATTAAAGTTGTTATCAGAGAATGCTTCAGCTGAGGAACATAATAACCTAGCAATATATGGAGCACTTACTCTATATATGGATTTTATAAATCTATTTATTTTTATGCTAAGAATACTTGGCAATAGAAGTAGAGATTATTAAAGGAGACATAATGGGACAAACTATTACAGAAAAAATATTAGCAAAAGCTGCAGGAAAAACAAAAGTAACACCAGGAGAAAATGTTTGGGTAAAAGTTGATGTACTTATGACCCATGATGTTTGTGGGCCAGCTACAATAGGAATATTTGAAGATAAATTTGGAAATGATGCAGAAGTATTTGATAAAAATAATGTCGTAATAATTCCTGACCATTACATCCACACCTGTGATACTAAAGCACATAGAAACGTAGAAACCTTAAGAGAATTTGTAAAAAAATACCAGCTACCATATTTTTATGATCCAGCTGACGACACATACATGGGAGTATGCCACGTAACAATGCCAGAAAAGGGACATGTGCGTCCAGGCGAAATAATTCTTGGCACTGACTCTCACACTTGTACTCATGGAGCTTTAGGCGCATTTGCAACTGGAGTTGGAAACACAGACGCTGCCTTTGCGTTAGGTACTGGGAAAACTTGGCTAAAAGTTCCTGAAACATGTAAATTCATAATGAACGGCGAAATGCCTAAGAATCTTATGGCAAAAGATCTTATCCTTCATGTTATTGGCGATATTGGCGTTGACGGAGCCACTTATTGTGCAATGGAATTTGAAGGTGAAACCATAGACAATCTTTCTATTGATGAAAGAATGACTATTTGTAATATGGCAATAGAAGCTGGCGGGAAAAACGGCATTATCGCTACTGACAAAAAAGCCATTGCTTATTTAAAGGAAAAAACTAATATAGCATTTGAGATTTTTAAAAGTGATGCTGATGCACAATATAAACTAGTGAAAACCTATGATGTATCTAAACTTGAACCATGTGTAGCCGCACCTCACTCTCCTGACAACAAAAAGCTAGTTAGCGAATGTAAAGATGTTGTCATAACTCAAGCATATATTGGCTCTTGTACTGGTGGTAAAATCACAGACTTTATTGCTGCTGCTAAAATATTAAAAGGCAAAAAAGTAAAAGTAACTACCTTTGTTGTTCCCTCTACTACTTCTATAGAAAAAGAAATGCATGACACCAAGATTGAGGGCAAATCACTAATGCAAATATTCGAAGATGCAGGATGCAAGATTGGTCAACCTTCCTGTGCAGCTTGCTTAGGCGGACCTGATGATACTTTTGGTCGCACACATAATAACGAGATCGTTATTTCTACCACTAACAGGAACTTCCCAGGAAGAATGGGCTCAATGAATTCTCAGGTGTACCTTGCTTCACCTTACACGACTGCAGCAAGTGCTTTGACAGGTAAAATAACAGACCCTATAGAATTCTTATAGAAAGGCAATAACATGAAAGAAAAAATATCAGGTAAAGTTTACGTATTAGGAAATAATATTGATACAGACCAAATCATCCCTGCAAAATTCTTAAGCTATAACCCTTCCTTAAAAGAAGAAAGAAAATACTTTGGCAAATACGCGCTAAGTGGTGTACCTGAAGGACAACAAGGATTACCTTCTGGCGACAAACCTTTTATTAAAGAAGGATTCAGCTCAGATTATACAATAGTTATTGGTGGAGAAAACTTTGGTTGCGGTTCTTCCAGAGAACATGCACCACTAGCATTAAATGAAGCTGGCGTTGAAGTGGTTGTGGCTAATTCTTTTGCCAGAATATTTTACAGAAACTCGGTTAACGGTGGCTACGTTATTCCTTATGAAACTGCTGTTGAATTAAACAAATCATTCAAAACAGATGACCAAGCAGAAATAGACATTACAAATAATACTATAAAGAATATAACAACTGGAAAGAGTTTTGCCTTAAAATCACTTGGCGGGATATTGCCTATACTTGAAGCAGGTGATATCTTTAAGTATGCTAAAGAAAATAATATCAGCTAAAAGGAGATTACGATGGGGACATGGATAATTAAGCTACCGCTAATACTCATTCTATTTATCTTAGTTTTTCTTTTAATAGGATGTGTCAGACAAGACATAAAAGCCAAACGACCTTTTTTTCTTAAAATAAAAAATAAATAATTAGATTGACGTCCCTTTTTTGCTGCCACCCTTGAGCTTTGAGATGACTTCATTTTGGTCATAATGTTCAGAAATTATTGGGTTTACAATATTATCTTCTTGCTTTAACTCTTTTGCATTTATCGATTCTTCTGGTATTTCAGTAATTTCAAAATCATCATTTTGCTTCTTTTCTGCAGCTGCACTAAATTTCGTAAACTGCTTCTTTATCTTTTTTACATCAGTTGGAATAACTTTTTGTATCCCATTCTCTACCTCATCAATATCATACTTAAAAGAACCAGCGTCTTTAACAACTTTTGTCTTTTCTGAAACATCTTCTTCTTCTTTACCTTTTATAGAATGCAATTTGCTATACTCTTGGATAGCCTCTACAGAATCCTCTACATCTATACCATCCAAAGAAACTAATCCCTCATCGCTTATGTCTTTCAACCATTCTCTAATATCATCTTTGGAATAATTAGAGTTAATGAAAGGCCCTAGTCTTTCTGTTATTTCCTCCATCTTTGCTTCTAATTCTAATTCCTTTTCATTAATTTTAACTAAAACTTTCTCTAAACTATTTATTCCTATTTGCTTAATTTTGACATTCAACTCATCTGCTACTTTCATGTCTTGGTCAAGCTTATTCATATCAGCTCTTGCCACTAGCTCCTTATTAGATTTAATCCCATCTGTTCTAATTTGGGACATCACCTCAAACTCCTCTTTAATTCTATCAGCCAAAGACAAAAGGTTCCTTGTTTTACTTAAAACAGTGCTTTTTGGAAAGTTTTCAATTATTCCATCCAAAACAGGTATTGGATAATAAGCTAAAATATCTTTCAGTCCATCTGCTGTAGTGTTATCTTGTAAAACAAACTTAAACTCTAAAACTAATTGATTATTTAAAAAACCTATTTTATCATCATGAAACTTAAGCTTATTGTACTTATTTAGCAAAACAGCAATCTTTCCTAAATTCTGCATTTCTTTAACTGAATAACCGCGAATACCTGAAGAAACTTTCTTTAAAATAGCATCAATTGCTAACTCAAAGTTTTCTTTCTTATCTAAATTACTTATCAGTTGCTTCCAGTTCACTATTTGGTTGCCTCCGCAATTAGCTTTTCAATGATCCCACTTTTTACCAACTTATCTACTGCTTTATTAAAAGCTAACTGGAAATATTCAGGTGTTTTATCTGATTCAGTAGGTTCTTGTTGTGCTACTTTACCCTGGTCAACCAGCTCGTCCATTTCCTCTAGTATTTCTTTTGCTATATTTTTGCAAACAACTGTGTTTTCTTCTTTAAGTTTTTCTTCTACCTTAGCTACTTTCTCGATGGACTCTTTAACCTCATTAAATAATTTATGATCAAACTCCACTGGTTCGAAATCCTTATCTCCAAAAATAGACTCTGCCATTTCTGGATTAACTTTTCTAATTAGATTTATTGGGTCAGAAGAAATTACTGACCATATCCTATTATAATGTTCTTCTTGTAATGGAATAACATAGGTCATAGTTAACTCAATAAATATATCTACTCTTTCAAAAATGAATTCGTCAGATTGATAGGCTATATAATTTGCAATATTTACACTATCAATAGGAGTCATCAAAACTGCTTTAGATAAAAATAAATCTTTATTTTTATCAATAAGATATTGTTTTACTGCTTCATACCCATATTCTTTCTCTGCTTCTTCACTCTGTTCTTCCACAGACTTAAGATCAGAAAATGTTTTCAACTCCTCAGCGAGTTCCTTTAATCGTTCAACAACATTATGTTTTTTACTCATCCTTTTTAAAATATCTCGAAAAAACTCTGAATTAAATATATCAATATTTCCTGACTTCTCTTCCTTAAAAGCATTACCAAAATTAATGATTTCTGATAAGTCACTACTAAGAGCTTCTGCTTTCCATTTTGTTATAAAGTTAAGATAAGTTTCTACAGCTTTTCTTTCTTTTAAATCAACAATTTCTGATAATCTACTCTTTGAATTTTCTAGTTCCTTAATAAAATCAGACATAAATTCT
>JBAXBT010000010.1:0-13562 GCA_037141875.1 Candidatus Riflemargulisbacteria bacterium | reverse complement strand
TCTTTAAAACTACTATTCAACACGTCACCCTTCTTTATCAAGAAGGGTTTAGGGATTGTAGTTTTTGTAGTAACTTTTTAGTAACAAAATCGGGATATTCGGAGATTTCTTCATTGGTGAAACGAACAATTTCTATTCCAAATTTTTCTTTAAGAATATCTTCCCTAAGTTGGTCATATTCTTTGACAGAATCATGATAATCTCCGTCTACCTCTATAACAAGCAAATGGGCGCTACAATAAAAATCAGCAATAAACTTATATAATGGTTTTTGTCTTAAAAATCTATATTCTTTATAGCAATCTCCCTGCAAAATATCCCACATTCTTGATTCTCCAAGTGTAGGATTCATCCTATTAATCCTCGAAAAAGCCAACAATCTTTTTTCATATGGAATATACGCAATCTTATCTCGCATAACCCCATTTTACTAAACAACGCAACGTATTAAAAGTAACTCTACAGCCATTCGCCCCATAACCTTCCTTGACAAAGGAAGGTGCTCACAAGTTTCTCCATTTTGAAGCAATTGATAACTATGAGCGGATGGATTGAGTCACTATCTTTAAATGTTTATTTGTCTCATTTTCTGGGCATTATTAAAATTATGAGGAATAAAATCATTGCCGAAGCTAGAAATATATCAAATGCAGGATTTTACGTTGGAGAGACTGTGTTTCTCAAAACCAAAGCTGGATATAGCCAAAGTAACATAATAAGAAGCGAAGGCGAGTTACACCTTCTTGATTCCCCAGATGGCAGAAATTGGCATCATTCATTAGAACTAGAATATTATAATCCCTTTAGATTTGGACAAGAGGTCAAAGTATTTAGTAATACAGATAAACGTTATTATCGTGGGAAGATCTACGAGAGAATAATAGAAAATAAACCTGAAGGCCAAAGGATTGCATATAAAATAGCTTGGGATAATAAAACCAAAAAAGTACCGCTAGACTTATTACGGAGCTGGAATAAATCCTATCACAATACACTACACCTTTTCCCTCAAGGTATTGGAGGAGGAGGCTCTATCAAACAAGGAAATGTTGGAAACTGTTACTTTCTAGCAGTCTATGAAGGAATGTTAAGGACTGGAATTGCTCAGAAACAACTTACTAAAATGATTCAAGAGATTGAACCTTTCACTTGGGCTGTTACTTTCTATGACCCTCGAACAAAAGATGCACAAGGCAATATGGCTAGAATAACTAAAACTATTAATATAGAAGATTTACTGAAAATTGATAATAAACTAAAAAGCGGTAGAGTTGGAGACCTACTCATGGAAAGAACATTTGGACAAGCCATTAAAGAGATTGAACAAAGAACAACCGTGCATGTTAGTGCAGAAGCTGAAACGCGAGATGAACATTACGAACCTAACACCATGGATTTTGCCAGCCATGGGACCATTAAAAAAGCAATAGAAATATTATTAGGCAAACCATCTCAAAACGTTTATACCAGAGATATTGATAAATTAAGACAAAAACTTACCGGCTATTTTGCCTTAGATGGTAAACAATTAATAACAGCTGGGAGTACTGCCACTCAAGACCGTAGGATGAGGCCACTACATGCCTATTTTGTTCAATCTTACCAGAAAGACACAGACGAAATAGTTCTTATTAATCCACATGACACCAAATCTGCAATACTAATAATAAACCTGACTGATTTTATTAAACATTTCTCTGAATTAAGAATAACTGATATTAGCGATCTCCCCAAATACCCATAAACAAATAAATAAACAACTAAACAAATAAACAAATAAACATTATAATAGACCTATGAATATCGGACTTATTGGAACAGGAACTATCGGCTCGGGAGTAATATCTCTCTACCAAAGCAACATTGCTAAACTTCGCTCACATGCAAAAACACCTTTTAAGCTAAAAACTATTTGCGATTTAGACTTCAGTAAATGCCCATATGACTTATCATCTTTCCAAAAAACTAACAGTTTTAAGGAATTAATAGCTGACCCAGAAATAAACATAATAGTTGAGCTTATTGGTGGCGATGAGCCTGCTAGAACAATTATTGAGTCTGCTTTAAAAGCTGAAAAGCACGTTGTTACTGCTAATAAACTTGTTTTAGCAAAATACGGCAAGGAACTACTTAAAATAGCTGAAGACAACAACGTATCCTTACTCTATGAAGCTTCTGTTGGAGGAGCGATTCCTATTATTAATAACCTAAAAGATTCTTTATCACCAAATAACTTTAAAGAAATGGTTGGTATTCTTAACGGAACAACTAACTTTATACTTACCAAGATGCAAAAAGAAGGCGCTGACTACTCTGTTGTTCTTAAAGAAGCACAGAAATTAGGATACGCCGAAGCTGATCCTTCATCTGATGTTGAGGGCATGGACAGCAGATACAAACTATCAATACTAGCGTCTATTGCATTTCATACTGATATAAATATTGAACAGATTTTAATGGAAGGTATTACTAAAATATCCGCTAAAGACATTAATTATGCAAAAAACCTTGATGCTAGTATTAAACTATTAGCCATTGCTAGAAGCACTGATAAAGGACTAGAGCTAAGAGTACATCCTGTTATTCTAAAGAACAGTCACCCTCTTGCTTCAGTCAACGATGTTTTTAACGCTATCTACGTTGACGGAGATGCTACGGGAGAAAGCATGTTCTATGGACGTGGAGCAGGAAGCATCCCTACCGCTGGTTCTGTTTGGGCAGACCTTCTAAATATCATCAATGGAACAGCTTACGGAACAGAAAAGAAGCTTAAAATGAATATTTTGCCTAAAGAAGAAATAGTATCCAAATATTATATAAGGCTACTTGTAGAAGACAAACCAGGGGTACTTGCAGAAATTAGTGGTATCTTTGCCAAACTTAACATCAGCATTAAAGAAGCTATCCAAAAAGGTGCTGACGAAGATGCCGAACTAGTGATAGTCACACATTCAATTAAAGAAGGAATTAAAAATAACGCCATTGAAAAGATAAGAGCATTGTCTTGCATCAAAGACGTGGCTAGTATTATAAGAGTAGGCATATAATTCCTATCATCTAAGTCTAAACAGTTAAACTATCTGGGGGGATAATGAACAAGTACATTTGCATTCACGGACACTTTTATCAACCTCCTAGAGAGAATCCATTCCTTAATAAAATCGAACGTCAAGGAAGCGCCTTTCCTTACCATGATTGGAACGAAAGAATTAATGACGAATGCTATCGACCAAATACTTCATCTAGAATCCTCTCCCCTCATGGAAAAATTATTGATATTGTTAATAATTTTCAAAATATAAGTTTCAATATTGGACCTACTTTAATGAATTGGCTATTTGATAATGATCGAAGTACATACAACAAAATAATAGAAGCCGATGTTCTTAGCAAAGAAGCTAATCACGGACATGGAAATGCTATCGCTCAAGTTTATAGTCATATTATCATGCCATTAGCTAATGAAAGAGACAAACAAACTCAAATCAAGTGGGGAATTGCTGACTTTAAAAAACATTTTGGCAGAGACCCTGAAGGCATGTGGCTAGCAGAAACCGCAATAAACATGGATACCGTAAAAGCTCTTATCGAAAATGGAATAAAATTCACAATTCTGTCGCCTTTCCAAGTTGAAAAAGTTAAAACCTACTTTTCCAATGAATGGATAAACGTATCAAATGGCAACGTAGATCCAACTCAACCCTATAGAATTTTTATTGATGAAAGTAAAGAAAAATACCTTGATGTATTCTTTTATGATGCACCAATATCAACAGCAATTAGTTTTGAACATCTATTAAGAGATGCACATAATTTTGCTGATAGACTAGATATGGCATCCAAGCTAAACCAAGGCAGACCAACCCTAGTTACAGCGTCCACTGACGGAGAGAGCTACGGACATCATGAACCATTTGGAGATATGTGCCTATCCTTTTTCTTTAAACATCTTGCTGAAGAATACAAGATGAAACAAATCAACTATGGGGCTTTTCTTGAAAGATTTGCACCTATCTCTGAGGCTGTACTTAAAGAAGGTCCAAATAACGAAGGTACCGCTTGGAGTTGTTCTCATGGCGTTGGAAGATGGAAAGAAGATTGTGGGTGTAGTACTGGCGGAGGAACAGGTTGGAATCAACACTGGAGAAAACCACTAAGAGAAGGACTGAACGCACTCCGTGACTTACTTTGGGATGTGTACAAAAAAGAAACAGAACCACTTTTAAACGATATAGAAAAAGCTAGAAATGACTACTACTTTGTTTCTCATGGCATCTGGAGTAAAGATAAATTTTTTGAAAAAAACAGTAATAGACAGCTAAATGATAATGAAAAAATAAAAATTCTTGAGCTTCTGGAAAGTCAAAAATTCGAACAACTTATGTTCACCAGTTGCGGATGGTTCTTTTCTGAAATATCTGGAATAGAAACAGTACAAATTATTAAATATGCAAACGCAGCCATTTTCTACGCACAACCTTATTCTAAAACAGACCTAGAGAAAATATTTCTATCATATTTAAAATCAGCGACTAGCAATATCAACAGCACTCACAATGGAGATGCAATTTATAAATCATGGATAAAACCACACGAGCTCACCCCTGATAAAGCCGTCAATCAGTTCATTGTAAAATCACATCTCACAGGAAAAATAAAGGAACAAGACGTTTATCTGTATAAAATAACACCGACCCAAGACCTTACTTTCTGGACAGATGAAATAACCTTTAGAACACTAAACTGTTCTATTAGTAATCTATATACAGGCAAAACAACTGAACATTCAGCCTTACTTACAGAAAAAAACGGACTTGTAAAAACATATATAAGCAATAGTATGCTCAACCTAGAGGCAATTAAAACAGAGCTATTAAATTCAACAGCACAAACCAAGTTTAATGAATTAGTAAAAAAGTATTATCAAAAAACCCTTACTATGTCCGACCTAAATTTCGAAGAAAGCGCAGACATAATGGATATCCTCTGGTCTAAGAAAACAAATAGACTAAATAAAGACTTAAACAAATTATACTCAGGATTCAAGAATCTAATTGAAGAAACAGTTCGTATGGGCGGATATCTCCCTTCAGAAATCAAATCTGCTATAGAAATCATTATGTCAGCAAAGCTTCTAAACGAAATCCAAAACATTAGCAACTGGAATTCTAAAAACATAAAATCAGCAGTAAGCATTATAGAAATTAGTCATAGCTTACATTTAGACATTAATTTAAACGATACAAGAGCATATTTGGAACGTTACTTAAAAACATTACTTAATAAAATTGAAAAAACTAAAACCCCACAAGACATCAATGAAGCTATCTCTTTCTTAGAAATATATGAGAAACTTGGAATATCGATTAACAGATCATCAGCTGAAACTAAAGCATTTATAATGTATAAAGATAATCAAAATAATAATCTCCTTAAAGAACTCGCCTTAATGATGAATATTCTTGTGTAATCCCCCTCTTTTTGGCTAAGCAAAAAAGCCCCCCCCCCTTATGAAGGGCGATGGGCACACAGAGACAAGGAAATAAATAAACAGATAAACAAATAAACAGATAAACAGTATAATATGTCCTATGCAACCATTTTCCTTTAAAGTAATTAAAAAAAGTAAGAAGAATAACAGTCGTGCTGGTATTCTAACTACCCCTCATGGAGAAATAAAAACTCCTGTATTTATGCCAGTAGGTACTTTAGCCTCCGTAAAAGGACTAACTCCAGAGATGGTTTATGATACTGGAGCTGACATAATACTTGCTAATACCTATCATCTTTTTCTTAGACCTGGCACTGAAGTTTTGGAACAATTTAACGGCATTCACAGCTTTATGAATTGGCATAAACCTATTCTGACAGACAGTGGCGGTTTTCAGGTTTTCAGCTTAGGGAAGCTGAGAAAAATAAGTGAGAATGGTGTAATATTTAATTCTCACCTTAATGGAGATAAGTTCGAATTCACTCCTGAAAGAGTAATGGAAATACAGCAGAAAATAGGAGCAGATATCATCATGCCATTAGATGAATGTTTGCCTGCTGAAAGCACTAAGGATAAAACATATAAATCTCTTGAACTAACAACGAGATGGGCTAAAAGATCACAAGAATATCTTAACAATAACACTGGTCGACACTCACAGTCCCTCTTTGCTATAATACAGGGGGGCATGTTCCCAGAATGTCGCAAGGCATCAGCAGAACAGTTACTTGAATTGAATCTTTTCGGTTATGCAATTGGCGGTCTTAGTGTTGGAGAAGGACCAGACAAAATGTATCCCCTTGTGGAATACACAACTGGACTTATCCCTGAACACAAGCCACGCTATCTTATGGGAGTTGGTACTCCTGAAGATTTAACAACCTGCATTAACTATGGCATAGACATGTTCGACTGTGTGTTACCTACGAGACTCGCTAGACATGGAGCTTTTTTTACTGACCAAGGAAGAAAAAGCATCAAACGTCCAGAATATGAGTTTGAAAAAGGACCACTCGATGAAAACTGTGACTGTTATACTTGTCGAAATTATTCAAAAGCCTACATCAGGCATCTGTGGAGGAACCAAGAACTCTTGGGAATGACACTTATGTCGATTCATAATATTAAATACCTGATAAATCTAGTAACAAAGATCAGGAATAACATACTGGAGGAATAAACTTAAATGTTCACAGATAAACTAAAATTCTTTTACCTCGTTATTGGCATTGCCTTAATTGTATTTATTGAAAAAACTGTTCCTATCACCCTTGGGCTAGACCTCCAAGGCGGTATGCTTCTAGTATTAGAGGCTCAAGACACTCCACAAGTCAAAGTAAATGACGATGCTGTATTAGGAGCAATGGCTATAATTCAAAACAGAATCAACGGACTTGGAGTATCAGAACCTGTTATCCAAAGAAAAGGTAAAAGACAAATAAGCGTTGAGCTTCCTGGCATTTCTGACCCTTCTAGAGCGGAAAAATTAATAGGAGATACTGCACTACTTGAATTTGTAGAGGCTGAATTCGCACCAGCTGATGCAGCAACATTAAACACAGAAGATATTAAAATAATCGCTGGAGAAGGCATGAGATTGTCAAGAATGAGCTTAAAAGACAATGATGGCAACGTAGTACAGGAAACACCTATCTTCCTTGGCAAAACAGTCATGACTGGTAATGACCTTAGTTTTGCTGGTCCGAGCGTAGACCAATTTGGCAAACCTATTATTAATATAGAATTTACAGCTGAAGGCACAAGGAAATTTGCAGACGTTACCAGACTTAACGTTGGAAAACCATTAGCTATTCTACTTGATGGAGTTGTAATTTCTGCACCAAGAATTAACGGACCAATACCTGGCGGAAAGGCACAGATATCTGGAGCCTTCTCAATTAACGAAGTTCAAGACATGGTAATTAAACTAAAAGCTGGTTCATTACCAGTACCAGTAATAATTATTGAAAAGAAAGAAATCGGCCCAACTCTTGGTAAAACATCAATAGATAAAAGTATTAAAGCAGGAATTGTTGGTTTTATATTGGTAGCTCTTTTTATGATTATCAATTATAAATACTTAGGTTTTGTTTCTATCGTCTCTCTATTCTTTTATTTCTTTCTGAATATGTCAATTTTCCGTATCTTACATGTTACGTTAACGCTCCCAGGTTTAGCTGGTATTATTCTTTCTATGGGGATGGCAGTTGATACTAACGTATTAATCTTCGAACGATACAAAGAAGAATTCCGTGATGGTAAATCTGTCAGGAATGCTCTTGAAAGTGGTTACAAAAGAGCAATGGCCACTATTATTGACTCTCACCTAACAACTCTTATCACTGCTTTTGTTCTTTTCTGGTTCGGAACAGGAACAATCAAAGGATTTGCTGTTACTTTGGCAATTGGTATATTCCTGAGCCTTTTTACTGCACTAGTTCTATCTAACTTTTTCTTATTCGCCAGTCTTAATATTACAAAAATAAGAGAAAGTCGCCTAATTAGGTTTAAATAAGGAGTTAACAATGAAAAAAATATATTTTTTAGACAAAACTAAGTATTGGTTCGGATTATCCACAATTCTTATCTGCATAGGATTTTACTCAATGATAACTAACTTTATGAGCACTGGTAGTCCCTTTGCACTAGGAATAGACTTTACTGGTGGTGTTTCTTTTACATTAAATATGGACCAGGCAACCAAAGAATTTAATGCTAATGGTAAATTATCTGAAAAAACACGAAGTGAGCTTTCACAAATAATTAAAGAAAAGGCAACTAAATTAGGGATAGAAAACTTAGAGCTTACAACTATTGATAAGTATCTCTTCTCGTTAAAATTTAAAAACATAAAAACAACTTCTATAACTGACTTAGCGAAACAAATAACTTCTGAAATAGAAGGGGCCACTATCCTTTCTACAGACTTTATTGGACCTACCGTTGGTAATGAACTTCAAAAACAAGCACTAACAATCATCTTTGCTGCACTTGTACTTCTGCTCATTTACATAACTTTCCGTTTTGAATTCTGGGCAGCAGTAGCAGCCATCCTTGCCTTGGTACATGATGGACTTATTTTGCTTGGCATGACAGCTTTACTTCAAATTGAAGTAAACAGTGCTTACGTAGCAGCATTCCTAACTGTAATGGGTTACTCCATTAATGACACGATTGTTATCTTTGATAGAATTAGAGAAAATTTGAAAAATAAAGAAGCTACCGATAATCTTATTGATTTAATTAACCAAAGTATTGCTCAAACTATGACCAGATCCATTAATACTGTTGCAACAGTTCTATTATCATTGATAGCTATTTATTTGTTTGGTGGCGCATCAATAAAAGGTTTTGCCTTAGTATTAATTATTGGAATAACAGCTGGAGCTTATTCTTCAATCTTTATTGCAAGTCCATTGCTTTACAGATTTAAAATGCTGAATCAATAATATTCACCCTATAATTACCACATAAAAAACTTCCCTTATTTAGGGAAGTTTTTTATTAGATAACTAATCTCACTACCTATATAGTAAAACAGAAAATTTCCATAGATATAAGTGGGATTAATTCAATGCTCATCCGATATATTTCCAGATAAAAAATGATTTGGATGAAGAATAAATGAGTAATGACATTATAAATAAAGCCTCAGCGCAAGTATTAAACTATTTCAAAGTTGCAGAAAACCACTTAGACAAAGATTTAACCCACATAAGCAAAGCTGAAGTAAAAGCTGCTGCAGAAAAAACTCAAGGAACTCTGGGCGGAGATTTTTTACTAAGCATGATGGATAGTAAAACAAAGCTGTATCAAGTAATAACTAAAATTGAAACAGAAGGTAGATTTAATGACGGCGAAATTAGTATGAGAGACTTAAATGCACTTGCAAGAGGAACTTCATATTCAGGTGTTAAACTTAAAGAAGATGTATATACAGAAATCAAAAAGACTTTCGGTGATATTGAAAACGATTTAATTTCTCTAAAAAGCAAATCCTCGTTTTCTTATAATAGAAGTGGAATTTTTGGAGATATATATCAACTTTCATCATTTCATAACAGAGAGTTTGTTATAGATGCCCTCTTAAAAAATAGCGATGCATATTATTTAGTAGGCGAAGAACTTAAAAACGATATAGATATTTCTGTCATACATAAATACGGGAAAATTATAACAGATAAACAAAAAGCTATTGATGCTATTACTGAAAATCCGTTAAGAATTGATTGTTGTAATGAAGTATTAAGAGGAAATAAAGATGTAATACTTGTAGCAGCAAAAAATAATGAAGATGCCTGGCAGTATGCAAGCGATCAACTTAAAAACGACAAAGACGTAGTCTTAGCAACTATTGAAAAGATGCTTCCTACTACAATAAAAACTGACAAAACATATATCTCTCTAAATAAAATGAATTACGACGAAAAGACATCAAATGCATTAAGTAGTGGCCATTATATAAAAAGATTTTGCTACTCTAATCGCGGAGTTGGTATTCATGATCAACGTATAACACTCATGAATTCCCAAAGAAAAGCATACCAGTTTAACACTCATGAACTAAAGGAAGTTGTTGGTTATAATTTAAAAGATGAAAACTTTATAGTTGGATTAGAAACTAAAACTGACAACATAGAAAGTATATTTATTATAAACTTTAACGAAGGACCACCTAAAAAATTAAATGATAAAGATGCTGAAGAATTTCTTAAAAGTAAAGGGCTACCTATCACAATAGAACGACAGAAAAAGCCAGACAATATAAATCTACAAACATAATAGATTTTGTAATTAATTCTTTTAAAATTAAAAATACTAAAAATAATCAGTTCAACTATTCTACTATTCAACTTATAATGTCCTCATGCTAAAAATCGCAATACTAGGAATCGTTCAAGGGATAACAGAGTTTCTGCCGATAAGTAGCTCTGGTCATTTAGTTATTGGTGAAAAACTGTTGGGAATTTCTACCCCTGGCCTTAGTCTTGAGATTATCCTACACTTAGGAACACTACTTGCTGTTTTAGTATTTTTTCATAAGCAAATATGGAAACTTATTGATTCCATAATCAACTTTAAAGATATTGAAAAACATAAAGACAGACTCTTTTCACTTTACATTATAGTAGCCATGATACCAACAGGAATCATTGGACTACTAATTAAAAAAACTCTTGAAGCAAATAAAAACGACCTTAGTCTTGTAGGAACAGGGCTCATTTTCACAGCATTAATTCTCTTTGTCTCCAATATTATTCAAAAAAGACAAACAACAGAGAAACCATTAACCTTAATAAAAAGTATCTTTATTGGAATCGGACAAGGGATTGCCGTCATACCAGGCATTTCTCGCTCAGGAAGCACTATTGCAACAGCACTTATGACAGGCATCTCTAGAAAAGAAGCAGCTGAATTCTCCTTTATACTATCAATTCCTGCTATCCTTGCTGCAACTCTTGTGGAGTTAGACACAAGCATTATGTTTGCTCCTGAATACCTAATTGGAATGCTCTGTAGTTTTCTTGCTGGATTATTTACAATTAAATTTTTAATAAAAATAATTAGCCAAGGGAAATTCCATCTGTTTGGATACTACTGTTTAATCGTAGGGTTTCTAGTAGTAATTAGTTGCTAGACAGCCACTTCAGCTACTGGTCACTTTGCTCACCCTTCGATACGATTGCCTGTCACTTCGAGAGCCTCAGTGACCTTTTTTTTGATCATTTACTTCAGATCAATTAATTCTGTCGCTAAGCTTCTGTCGGTGAGCTTCGGTCGCTGAGGCTCTCGAAGCGTCGAAGCTAAACTTTGTCTCTATAAGCAACAGCTAGCCCAGCCAACTTATCCCCGCTTCCTTCCACCACAGCCTTCTTCTTTGCATAACTCCAGCCTTGAACTTGTTTTTCACGATTAAAAGCATCATCTATCCGAGTATATTCTTCACTATAAACCAACTTCACAGGGGATTTCTTTTTAGTATAATTTGCACCAAGAAAATTATCGTGTTCCCATAATCGTTTTGTTAAGTCCTTAGTGCTTCCTGTATAGTAACTACCATCTGCACATTCTAGAATATACATGTAGCCAACTGACATAAGATGCCTCCGATATGGTCACTTCGAGAACCTCAGTGACCTAATATCTTTTAGCTTCGTTCACTGAGGTTCTCGAAGTGCGAAGCGTCGAAGGGTGTATCAAGATGACTTACCTTCTATGAGTTGGCAATGATGGACTTCTTCTGCTTGATTTAATTACAGCTTCTAATTCTTTATAATCTACTTTAATCTTAACCTTATTGAGTACTTCAACTAACTTATTTCGAACTCCACTATCTTTAATTTTAGCTAATTCCTTTAATAATTCATCTTTATTTTCAGTTACGTTCTCTGACTTCATCTTCTTTGCAACTGCTACATAAACTAACTCTCTTTTATCGTTAACTTTGTAATAATTCATTAATCTATTTAAATTAATATCCCACGTTAGCTTGCCTGATTTTATTGCCTCTGCATTTGCTTTACTAGCCTCAAGTGGATTTTCTTTGTTTCTTGTTAAATAAACTACAGCCTGAATAAACTCAATATCTGTAATATCTGCCAAACTATCTAAGCGTGTCCAAGGTTTTTCTGAAGCTAAATTGAAAAAAGTATGTAAAAAACCACCCTCAGTAATATCACTAATCTGAGTAGTTATACTTTGGATTGTTTTTTGCGGAATTGCATTTTGTGTAGCTTTGCTTGTACTCGTTTTGGTTCCAGGCAGTTTTGCTGGGATACTTGCTTGAACAAAACTAATAGGTTCTAACGCTCTTAGCACCAATTGTTCTGCTCTCTTTACATTTTTTTCTGCAGACTGTACTGCTGCTTTCTTTTCATTCACTTTAGGATTAACAACAGCTAAATCAGCCTCTATTGGGTCTCTTTTGGCTTGGATCTCTGCTACTTCATTTTTTGCTGATTCAACTGATATTTTAACTTTTGGATCAACGTTACCTTGCACTTTAGCTAAATCTAATTCGGCTTGAATAACTTTAGCCTTAGCAGTATCTGATTCAGCTCTTGCTGGAGCAACTTTAGCGTTGGCAACGGCTAGCTCTCCTTCTTTAGCTGATATTACTGGGCGATTAGAACCTAAGTCACGTTCTAATTGAGCAATTTTAACATCAAATGCTGCTACTATTTTCTCTAATTCTACGTTTTTATTACTAAGTACCGTTACCTCATCTTCTACTAATTTTTTCTTATTATTTGTTTCAGCAATTGTAGCATCAAACTTTTTATCTATTGTGGTTTGTGTTTCAATAAGAGATTTATTTGCATCAACAACTGTCCTTTTCCCATAATACCACCATCTGGCTTCCTCTTTAGCTAATTCTCTTTTACTTTTTTCTAATTCAGTAATGTTGTTCTTCTTATAGATCACCAGCTTTTCTGTCCTGGTTTGTAATTCTGTTACTGTCTTATTGAGCTCAATAAGTTTAATTTTATTCGTTTCTAGTTCCGAATCTTTTGCTAATAATTTGTTTCTATCTTCTTGAGCCGTTTTCAAATCTCCAGTATTTTTTGTTTGCTCAGATTGAAGTTTCGCTAAATCCTCATTTTTATTTGCTAAATCTGTTTCAACAGACCCTAAATTTTCTGCACTTCTTGATGCCTCTGCATTAGCTATTTTTAAGGCTTCTTGTTTTTTTGCTACTTCCAATTTAGCATTTGCTTTAGCTAATTCTTCATTATTATTATTTAGCAACTTATTTAACTCTTCTAACTTATCATTAACTTCTTTTAAAGCTTTTCTTGTATTTATCAAAACAACAACATTATCATCCCTATTTTTATTGGCTTTAGCTAAGGCTTTCTGATCAATAGCAGGCTCACCTAGTTGTTGATCATTAGAATTTCCATTATTATTAAAATTATAGTTAGCCATCGCAAACATATCAACAAATGCTGAAGGGATAACATCAACGCCTCCACTAGCTATCATAGAAAGACCCCTATGAATAACCTTAAGCCGGGAATCTATCAACACAGATTGCTTTTTGCCATCTTTTGGCAAATACATTAATGTG
>JBAXBT010000009.1:0-13723 GCA_037141875.1 Candidatus Riflemargulisbacteria bacterium | reverse complement strand
GGCAGATCAAATAAGTGATGCAATATTAGATGCTTGCCTTGCACAAGACCCTAATTCCAGAGTAGCTTGTGAGACTATGATTAAAACTGGAATGGTCATTGTTTCAGGAGAAATCACAACAAAAGCAGTATTTAATTATGAAGAAGTTATTAGAAATACAGTTAAAGAAATTGGGTACTGTGATTCCAGTGATGGCTTCGACTACAAAACTTGTGCGGTAATGAATGCTCTTGGACAGCAGTCACCTGACATCTCTCAAGGCGTAACCGAAGGCGTTGGACTTTATACCGAACAAGGTGCTGGAGACCAAGGAATCATGTTTGGATATGCTTGCAACGAAACCCCTGAGCTTATGCCTCTTCCAATTATGTTGTCACATAAATTATTACTCAAATTAGCTGAACTAAGAAAAACTAAAAAACTTCCTTACTTAAAGCCAGACAGCAAATCCCAAGTATCTGTGCATTATGATGAAAATGGCCCTAAAAGCATTGATGCCATTGTCATTTCTACTCAACACAGTGAAGATGTAACGCTAGAACAGTTAAGAAAAGACCTTATTGAAAAGGTTATCAAAACAACTATTCCTAAAGAATTACTAAAAGATATAAAAGATGAAAACATATATATCAACCCTACTGGTAGATTCGTAATTGGTGGACCAATGGGTGACTGTGGTTTAACGGGACGAAAAATCATTGTTGATACTTACGGAGGAATGAGCCGACATGGTGGTGGAGCTTTCAGTGGCAAAGATCCTTCCAAAGTTGACAGATCTGCAGCTTATGCAGCTAGATATATTGCTAAGAACCTTGTTGCCGCTGGTATTGCTGATAAATGTGAGATTCAACTCGCTTATGCAATAGGCAAGGCTGAACCAGTATCTATTTTTGTTGAAACCTTTGGAACAGGAAAAATTTCCGAAGAAAAAATAACAGATCTTATTTATAAATATTTCCCATTGAAACCAAAAGATATCATCGATACCTTCAAACTAAAAAGACCTATATATGAAGCTACGGCTAAGTATGGTCATTTTGGAAGAGATATCTTCCCATGGGAAAAAACAGATAAAGTAGACCTGCTAAAAAAAAGCTAAAGAGGTATTACTATTAATATCGGCTTTATCAGCTTAGGCTGTCCTAAAAATCTTGTAGATACAGAAACAATGATTGGACATATCGTTCAGCACCATACGCTTACCAATGAAATGGAAGACGCTGATCTTATGATTCTTAACACCTGCACATTTATAGACTCTGCAACAGAAGAAACAATTGAAAATCTTTACGACCTTAAGGAATGGAAAAAAGAAAATTCTGGAAGGAAAATAATTGTTACTGGTTGCTTTGTAGAAGAAAAAAAGGAAAGTATCTTAAGTGAATACACTTTTATTGATGGCATTCTAAATACTGGAGCAATATCAAAAATCAATGAATTAATAGACTCACTAAAAGACACCCCAACAAAAATTATGGAAAAAAGAGAATCCAATCTATTGGAACAAGATTGCAGAGTACTAGCAACTCCTGCACATTATGCTTATTTGAAAATAGGAGACGGCTGTAGTCATGGGTGCTCTTTTTGCAAAATACCATCCTTAAGAGGAAGTGCCTATTTTAAAAGCCCTAAAGACATTATCGCTGAAGCAAATATCCTAGCAGACAAAGGTGTTAAAGAACTTATTATTATTGCTCAAGATATAACTAGCTATAATTTTAACGAAAATTATCATTTACCTGAATTATTACAAGACCTAGAAAACATCAACAAAATCGAATGGATACGACTTCTATACCTTTATCCAGACAACATCAATGAAAATCTAATCAAAACCATTAAACACTCTAAAAAAATTGTCAAGTATATTGATATGCCAATTCAACATATAAGTGATAAAATATTAAGTAAAATGAATCGAAAAAGTTCTAAGAAAAGGATAATAGACGTGATAAATCTTGTTAGAAAAGAATTACCAGAGGCAAAATTAAGAACAACCATCATTACTGGTTTTCCTGGTGAAGATGATAATGATTTTGCTGAATTACATTCTTTCATAGATCAAACTAAGTTTGATCACCTTGGTGTTTTTGCTTATTCTGATCAAAAAAACACTGCTTCTCATAAACTGGAGGGAAAGTTAGATGAGCAGACTAAAGAACAAAGAGCTAAAATGATCATTAAAACACAAAAAACTATAAGCAAAAACCTGAACAAAAGTTACATAGGGCAAGAACTGAAAATATTGGTAGATAACATGAATGGCGGAAGAAGATACTTTGATGCACCGGAAATAGACGGATTTGTATTCATTGATAACCTTCAACCAAAAGACATAGGCCAATTCAAAACAGTTAAAATAAAAAAAGCCCTTCAATATGATTTGATCGGCGAGATCACTTGACGCTAGCTACAAAAATAACCCTTTCAAGAATCCTTGCCATTCCCCTCCTGGTAATCCTATTGCTCTCATTTGAGCTTCCATACCATAATGTTTTATCATTAACTTTCTTTTTAATAATTGCTTTCTCTGATTTTCTAGATGGTTATATCGCAAGAAAATTTAACCAAGTAAGCGACCTAGGCAAACTCCTTGACCCTCTTGCTGACAAAATATTAGTAACTACATTGCTCTTATTTTTTACCCAATACGGGAAAATTGAATTCTATTGGACGGCGATTATTGTTTTCAGAGAATACGCCGTATTGGGGCTCCGTTCTTTTGCTGCGCTAAAAAATGTTGTCATCAAAGCAGACATTTTTGGAAAAATAAAAACTGTACTACAATTCGCACTAATATGTTTCCTAATAATGGATTTACCTGGATATAATGCTTTAATAATTTTGACAGTTATTGTAACTACTCTTTCTGGGATTAACTATTTCGTTAAAAATAAAGAGGTGTTTAATGGCTAATTTTAAAAATATTCTTACAGAAAAAGAACTAAACGACCTTAATATGCTCCCATATAAAGTGTTTGATCTATTAGTAGAACAAAATCAAACCTTGACCACTGCAGAATCAGTAACTGGAGGAGATATCGCTACTTCCTTCACAAAAATACCTGGAGCTTCTAAAGTTTATCTGGGAGGTGTTATTGCCTATTCTAACTTATTGAAAGTACAAGAATGTCTCGTTGAACCTAAAACCATTAAAAATTATGGTGCAGTTAGCTCACAAGTTGCAGTTGAAATGGCAAAAGGAATAAAAAGAAAATTTGGCTCAACCATAAGCCTTGCAACAACAGGATACGCTGGTCCAAAAATAGGCGAAGAACCTGTTGGAACAGTATTTACCTCTATTATAGTAAATGATGAACAATTAACACAAAAACATCAGTTTGAGGGTGATCGAGCAGATATTATAAAGCAAACAACTTTTTCTGTTCTGGAAATCCTCAAATACTTGCTAACGAACAAAAATAAAGGAGGAAAAAATGGCTGATAAATCAAATAAAAATCTTGAACTCGCTATACAAGAAATAGAAAAAGAATTTGGAAAAGGTTCCATTATGAAAATGGGGGAAAAATTAAACCTGAATATTGAATCTATCTCTACAGGTTCAATTAAATTAGACCTAGCCTTAGGTGTAGGCGGTATCCCTAAAGGCAGAATAGTCGAAATATATGGTCCTGAAAGTTCTGGCAAAACTACAGTCTCTCTACATATTATTGCTGAATCACAAAAAAAAGGTGGGGTATGTGCATTCATAGATGCTGAACATGCACTTGATCCTACATATGCAAAAAATATTGGCGTTAATACTCAAGAACTTCTAATCTCACAACCTGACTGGGGTGAACAAGCTCTTGACATCGTAGAAACATTAGTCAAAAGTGGATCTATTGATGTAATAGTTATTGATTCAGTAGCTGCACTTGTACCGAAAGATGAACTGAATGGAGAAATGGGAGATAGACACGTAGGGCTTCAAGCCAGACTAATGTCTCAGGCTCTTAGAAAACTGACAGCCGTTGTCAGCAAATCATCTTGCGTTGTTATTTTCGTTAATCAGTTAAGAGAAAAGGTTGGGGTTATGTTTGGAAATCCTGAAGTAACTTCAGGAGGGAATGCTTTAAAATTCTATTCTTCTATTCGTCTAGATGTAAGAAAAAAAGAAAGCATTAAAAAGGGAGATGTTTTTATTGGGACACTCACTAAGGTAAAAGTGGTGAAAAACAAGGTAGCACCCCCTTTTAAAGAAGCTATATTCGAAATAATTTACGGGAAAGGTATCTCTAAAACGGGTGAGATTCTTGATTTAGCCGTAGAATATAACTTCATCGAGAAATACGGAGCATGGTTTAGTTACAAGGAAGAGAAAATAGGACAAGGAAGAGAAAATGCTCAAATTTACCTTGAAAATAATCCTGAAATCCTAAAAACACTAGAAGAACAGGTAATAAGTAAATTAAAGAGCGAAAAATAAAACAAAAAAAGAAAGGAAAATAAAATGTTAACAACAATTTTGATAATCATTATTGCCATTCTATTGGTAACTGCTTATGTACTATATGTAAAAGACAACTCTATTTTTAAAAGAGAAAAAGATGCTAAACAAGTGGCAGCAAGAATACTAAAAGAAGCAGAAAGAAAAGCAGAGGACATAAAAAGAGAATCGATACTAGAAGCGAAAGAAGAGTTCCTACAAAAAAAGAATGAACTAGAGGACGAAGTAAAAAAGGAAAGAGATAAATTCCTTACTATTGAAAATAGATTAATTCAAAAAGAAGAAAATCTAGATAAAAAAGAAGCCAACTTAGACCTATTAACGAATGAAAACAAAAAGAAAGAAGAAGCTCTTGCAAAAAGAGATGAGGAAATTGATAAGCTCTATCAAGAACAATCTGTCGTATTAGAAAACATCTCTAAATTAAGTAAGGATGAAGCCAAAAAACTTTTACTTGATAACATGGAAAGAGAAATCAAATATGAAGCATCAAAAATGATTAAAGAAACTGAAGAGCTAGCACAAAAAACTGCTCTCAAAAAATCTAGAGAGATTATTGCAACAGCCATCCAAAGATGTGCAGTAGACAATGTCGTGGAAGTTACAACCTCTGTTGTTGCTCTACCCGGAGACGACATGAAGGGAAGAATTATCGGAAGAGAAGGAAGAAACATCAGAGCATTTGAAACAATGACAGGAATAGACCTAATTATTGATGATACACCAGAAGCTGTTGTTTTATCTGGTTTTGACCCAATCAGAAGAGAGATTGCGCGAATAACATTAACTAAGCTTGTTTCTGATGGAAGGATTCATCCAAGCAGAATTGAAGAACTGTATAACCAAGCAAAAAAAGATTTAGAAATAACCATTATGGACCTTGGAGAAAAAACTGCAATGGAAGCTGATGTTCAAAATCTTTCTCAAGAAATAATCTATCTTTTGGGAAGACTGAATTATAGAACAAGCTATGGGCAAAATGTAATGCAACACAGTATAGAGGTTGCACACTTAGCATCACTAATGGCACAAGAACTAGGAGTAAATGTGCGATTAGCTAGAAGAGCTGGCCTACTTCATGACCTTGGCAAATCTTTTGACTTCGAAAAAGAAGGAACACACGCTTTACTTGGTGCTGAGTTTGCAAAAAAACATGGAGAAAATGACGAAGTGGTTCACGCTATTTTAGCTCACCATGAGGAAGTAAAGCCACAAACCATTGAAGCTATACTTGTTGCAGCAGCTGACGCTATCTCTGCTTCCAGACCTGGAGCAAGAAGAGAATCCATCGAAGCATACGTTAAAAGGCTTGAGAATTTAGAAACCCTTGCCACATCATTCTCTGGAGTTGAAAAAGCCTTTGCTATTCAATCTGGCAGGGAAATAAGAGTAATGGTGAAGCCTGACATTATCAATGACAAGCTCACTCCGAAACTTGCGAGAGATATTGTTAAGAAAATAGAAAACGAATTAGAATACCCTGGAACCATAAAGGTAACTGTTATTAGAGAAACAAGAGTACAAGAAATAGCCACCTAATGATTAAAGTACTTTTCTTTGGTGACATCGTTGGAGAAATTGGAAGGGAAGCTTTCTATAGAAAGCTTCCCTCTCTTAAAAAAGAACACCAACCTGACCTTATTATCGTCAATGGTGAAAATATCGCAAATGGAAAAGGTATTACTCCTCACATTTATTATGAACTCCTTGATAATGGCGTAGACTGTATAACTTCTGGAAACCACGTTTTTGACAATAAAGACATCATTGAACAAATGGAAGAATATACTCACTTAATTAGACCGCTCAATTACCACAACACTGTTCCAGGCAATACGAGTTTTACTACTTCAATAAAAGACACAACCATAACAATAATAAATCTATTAGGACAAGTATTTCTGCCTCCAATAGATAACCCCTTCCATATAACTGATGATTTCATAAACAATACTAACAGCGATATTATTTTAATAGACTTCCATGCAGAAGCTACTTCAGAAAAAAAAGCATTCGCATACCATTTTCAAAAGAAGGTATCAGCAATAATTGGCACACACACACATGTACAAACAAATGACGCAGAGATACTAGAAAACCACACCGCTTATATAACTGATGTAGGAATGATAGGCGCCAAAAATAGCATTATTGGGATGAAACCAGAACCAGTTCTAAAAAGATTTCTAACCTCGATGCCCGAAAGATTCGCACCACCTAAAAAAGATGACTACTCTATATTAAATTATGTTGAAATAATGATCGAAAAAACCGGACAAGCAGTTAGTATTCTTCCTTTTTCTCTTCTTGTTAAAAATGAACTTGGGTAATTTTAACGGCGTATTTTTTATTTGATATTCCAAGCTCTCCGCTAAACTTCTTAAATTCTCCAACATTTAAAACTACAGGAGATACAGAACTGATACCGAAATCTATAATGTCTCCCTCTTGCAATGATAAAACCTCTAATACTGTTAACTCTGTTCTCCCTAAAATAGATGTTAGAGGAACAACTGCATCATTTATATTTTTTATAATCTCCTGTGTTTTCTTCTCACCTTTTCTCAGTTTACTATCCATATTATCATCTGTTGCAAATTGAGATATTACATTTTCTAAAGCATTGAAAGGAATGCAATAAGTTATATTCCCTATCTCGTCACCGATTATTACCTCAAACCTCATACTTAAAACTGCATCATTGGACTGACATAGATGGATAAGTTTCGGATGATTGTCTTGTTTGATTATACGTGGCACTTCTGGCATTATTCTGCCCCAGCTTTCCTTTTGTAAAGAAAATACTTGATCTAACAAATTAGATATTACCTTTGTTTCAATTTCGGTTGGTTCATTTCTGTTAATCCCTGTCTTAGTACCTGTTCCTCCTAATAATTTTTCAACTAAAAGCAATGCTACATTTGCATCTATTCCAACTATTGCCTTATCATCTATAAACGAAACCACATAGTACAATACCCCTTCACCAGTTTCTTCTATATACTCCTGATATATGCGTTGTTCTAAATAGTTCAAATAAACTTTGATGTCTTGTCTTAAAAAAACAGAAATAGAAGCACTAACCATCCTAGACATATTGTCGTGTATGGTCTTTAAAGATCTTAATAGTTCCTTGGAAAACTTATTGGGAACCATAAAGTCATAAGACCTTGCTTCCCCTAATCGCGCCCTGTCAGATGAATTATCTCTCTCGTCAGGATCTCCATTAAGAAGTGCATCTAGCTCTTCTTGAGTTAAAATATTTCCCCCAGACATTCCCTACACCATTCCTATCATTTATTTCGGAAAGAAGTTAAAGTCTCATCATTTTCTAACTCATCCATAATGCTCATCATTAACATGGAAATATCTTCTTCCTTTAAACGTAGAGAAGTTAATGATTTTTCTGAAATCTTTTGGTCTACTCCTCCGGCACCAATGCCGATTCCCATTATTGTAACAATGATATTAGCTATGTGCACCATATGTACCGATAAATTCGTATCTAATGCTTCTTCAGGGGAATGATGATTACGGATAGTATCTACAATATCATCTGACAAATTCCACTTTTGACATACAGCAGCACCTATCTCTCCATGATCAAACCCTAGAATCTCTCTTTCTGCTTCGTGGAAGGCTCTTCCTCCTTGATTATATAGCTCTATTACTTTTTTAAATTCTGCCTCTGCATATTGATTTAAGATAACCTTACCTACATCATGAAGTAATCCCATCAAATAAACTTCTTCTGCATTTGGATAAAACATTCTAGTTGCTAACAATCTTGAGGCTAATGCGGTTCCAAAACTATGCTGAAACATTGCCCCTTTATCTAAATAATAACCATCTAAAGTATTATCTAAAACCGAAAAACTGTGAGCAGTAAGAGACATCTGCTTAATTGTATTAAAGCCTAAACAAACAACAGCATGTGATATTGTCTTAACCTGTTTAGAAAAGCCATAAAACGAAGAATTAGCCAACTTAAGAACCTTTGAAGCCATAGCCTCATCTGATTCTAATACGTCTGAAATCTTTTTAAGTGGAGTATCGGGATTTCTAGTAAGTGACACTACTTTTTGAATTGTTTCTGGAAGAGGCATCAACTCTGTAATTTTATTAACTATTCTTGAATATAATAAATTATCTTTATCTACCATTTTATTCCCCGTTTTCTATTATTAATAATATCCTGTTACCGTCATACCTACAATACTCTTTCAGGACATCCAAAAACTTTTGAAACAATAACACCATTTTTGATGCTAACATTTAAGGTTCTTCCATTATTGCCACCAACATCTTCAGCTGATACGCTAAGATTAAACCTAGACAGCGCTTTCTTAACTGCAGCAACGTTTTGGTCGCCAATGTTAAACATACTATTTGAAGGCATACTTGCTCCTCCTGCAATAACTATCTTACAAGCAGCAAAATTACCTCCTTGTTGCATAAACTCTTTTAGAAACAATGGAATACCTGTATCCGCAAATCTAATCGGATGATCACTCCTAGACTGAATATCACTAGACGGCATTACAATATGAATTATTCCACCCAGAGATGTTGTTCGATCAAATATAGCTAATGCTATACATGCCCCAAGCCCGTGGGCAATGAGCGTATCATCTGACTTATTAGAGAATCTCATCTCTGCTAATTTAACTTTAATTTCTGTCATCATTATTCTCTATTATAATCAATTCCTTCTTATTTATTAATTGTTTTTTTTGTTTCTTCTCTCAAATCATTTAATCCCTTAGTAATACTCCGTATCTTTTTCTCCAATTTAACGTACTCATCCTTCAATGGGTCAGGCAAATTCCCTAAATCGAAGTCAGGACGACTATCACTATCCTTAATATTAACAATTCTTGCCGGATTACCAACAACTGTTGAATATGCTGGAACATCATGTAATACTATAGAACCAGCTCCTATTTTACAATTAGCCCCTATTGTAATATTACCTAATATCTTTGCACCTGCACCAATAATAACTGAATCTTTAATCGTCGGGTGTCTTTTCCCGTGTTCCTTGCCAGTTCCACCAAGTGTCACCTGATGATATATTATGACATTATTTCCTATTTCTGCTGTTTCTCCAATTACTACACCATCTCCGTGATCTATAAAGAAACTTCTGCCTATCTTTGCACCTGGATGGATTTCAATAAAAGTTAAAAACCTGACCAATTGTGAAAGAATTCTTGGCAAAAAAGGAATTTTTAGCATAAACAGAAAATGATAAATACGATAATTTGCTACAGCATAAATGCTTGGATAAAATAAAACTTCTATAATGTTTTTGGCAGCAGGATCACCTTTAAATACAGCTTTAATATCATCAAAAACCCAAGCTAAAAATAATATTAATACTAAATAAACTATACCTACTATAATAAGAATATTCATCTGTTAAATTATATCACTAATGGATAACGCCTACCATTAGTCGCATAACCCCTTCTGCTCCCATGCTTTCCGAAACAGCATTTACAACAACAAAATATCCACCCTTAGAAACTTTTCTTCCTGCTGCATCTAAAGCATCCCACTCTACTTTGTTAGGAATAGTGCTACTGCCACCGTTGTCTCCTGCCTTATAAGTCAATTCCCTGACAAAATGTCCCAAAGCATCATAAATTTTTATAGAAACATTCGAGTCCTCACTAAGCTCATAATAAAATGTTCCCTTCTCGTTAATGATTGCATTAACTGGATTCGGATAAAAAGACAGATTAGAAATAAGGTCATTTTTCTTAGCTATTCTTGAATAATCTGAAACCAGCCAATCAGAAGTCAACCTAGCACCATTAAAGGCATTTATTCTATACCTATACCTATATTCTCTCTCACGATCTGCTATTGTATAAGTAGTAGCATTTATCATAGTTTCAAAATTCCATTTCTGAGAAGTTCCTCTCTGGAACTCAATGGTGTAGTAGCTAACACCTGATTCTTGGTCTTGAGCTTGTGGCCAACTTAATCTATGAATGTCTGACGTAACTCCTTGTTCTCCCTCCACGAGCTGATACAACAACAACCCTGCACTTTCTGGAAACCTTGGGGACGTAAGGTCAACATTAAAAGTCAAAACCAACTGACTTGAACTGAAGGATAGATTCGAGTTACTACTCTTAGCTCTTGCTTTAATTAAATATTGATAACCATGGATTAAAGCTAAATTTGGCATTACTTTTTTATCTATAGTAATATTTTTTAACTCATAACTATTTGAAATAATACCAGAATTTAAAGAAATAGTTATAGAATCAATATAATGTTCACTATTATTTATAAAACTAAAAAGTTCTACCTGAACTGAATCAATATAAGTATTTTGATCTTTAACAAAACAATTCAAATCAAAAGTAACAAAATCTGGTCTATTAATAAAATTAAAAATTCTTCCTCCAGAGATTATTGGCTGTCTACTATCTACAATGATAATCTTCCCGATAGTAATATCCGCTGTATTTAAAATCATGGCAGGAGCAAGAAGCGCACTAAGATCCGAAGGATAAAGACTAATTTCCATTGCACCTGTTGCAGCACCCTCTAAAATATTTACCCCAAAACCCATTATTTTAGGAGAAGAATTTATAGTATAAGGTCCATTAAACATTATATTCGATTTAGTATAATTATTGATCCATACTGTTTCAGCAGAAGTCTGACCATCAGAAGAAACACTGAAAAAATTAGAGCCAAGCGACAACCAATTATTAAATGAAACCCTTAGATTAAGCTGACTTAAATTAGTACTATAGTAATCATTACTAATAACTAGCTGACCTAACTTCATGCTTACCCCCTGATGTATCTCTCCAGCTTGAAGTGGGACATATTGAATATTCATTCTCTGCCTATAATTACCTAACTGGGTAACGTCAGATAACAAAGGCATTGTGCTGTCATTTATAATATTTAACTCGCTTATCCCAAAGTTAGATGAATTTCTAAATTCTAAAGAAATACTTTTGTTTGGCAAAGCACTATTGGATATATCTGCCACAACAAATATTCTTATCTTCTTACTTGATATGAACTTCTTGAACCCTTTGAATGTGATTGTCTCAAGACCAGGATCAATCACTCCCTCCATTAACTGCAACCATTTAGGATCTCTTGAGTCAAAAACATCATTCCAGCCAGAGTCAGCATCCTCGTAATAAAGTCTAACATTAGCCAAACCACCAACAGATAAATCACTATTTGAATTACGATTAAAAACAAGCTTATTAAGCTCGACCACGTAAGGATAGGAATTCATCTCAAATGTAAAAACAACAACATCTTGGTCTCTTTGATAGGCGATATTTGGCGTTAATTTAACTGATGTGTCTCTATAAACATGCAGCACATTCCAACCATTACCAACAACATAATAATTTGTAGTATGTGTCAAAATATTTGAAGATACTCTGTTATATTCACCTAGCACAAAAGAAGATGATGTAAATTTAAAAGCAAACGGATCAATCGCTGAATCTTGAATGTCACCATAAAGAGACAAGACCGATCTTGAAACTATCTTTACTGCATCAAACATAAAACGAATGTCTCCTGTTCCCAAAAACTCTCTTGTATCAATAAGTTGTTCATTAATTTTAAAATATAACTTTTTGACAGTTAAATGTTGCTTATCTCCTATCTTTTCTAAACTAAAACTACTCAACGTAACAACACTCGATGGTGAGACATCGATGTCTAACAAATGCAAATACTCATCTCTTCTATTTGCAGTGTTTGTGGACATTTTAATTGTATCTATATATAGCTTTGGCTGAAGCTCCGTAAAGGCATTAAGTGTATTCCCAGCCATATCCACAAGGATTCTCCTTAATACAGGATGAAGGGATTTATCTGCAGTGGTTAGGTTAGCCGTTAAGGTAAAGTTTAATGTGCCTAGCCCAATGGTCAAAGGTATCGTTGGCCGTTGTAAATTGTAAGCAAACTCTATCCAATAGTTATTAGAGGTTAACATTTCATCAATCGAAATATTGAAGGTAATCCTCTGATCCGCAGAATCATCTAGATAATTAAATTTAACAGTATCAATAGGACTATCCACATCAATAATTAACCTCCAAACAGACGCTATTTCAGAAACCTCATTTCTCTCTGTCTTAACCCAAACGTAAATATCTGTTGTTAAAAATCTCTGTCCATTTTGCCCATACTTGGAAACAACATCTAAATAATAATTAACATTTAACCTCTTTATGTCCCATGTTGAAACATCCCCATTTGCATATATAACATCTGTTGTATCACGTGATGAACGAACTTCTTGCCATCCTTGATCATTTGCTTTTGGTCGCTTATTTGTATACTCTACTAAGTATTTATTTGTATTATTATTCCCTGTTTCATCATACGTGACAGCCAACCAAAACAATATACTCCTATTAAGCGTATTTATATATGTGTCTCTTCTTACATCATCAATCTGAGAGAATCGTATTTGTGGTGGTTCCGGATAATGTATTTGAAGGTTCAGAGTAACTAACCCATCATTTCTAGTGGAAACATTGCCAGCCATATCAATCATTTCCAAATTGATTGTTATGATCCCATTAACGCTTGTTTCTGTAAAATCATATACAGCAGAATAAATAAAATCTTTTAACTTGCTCACATTTGTAACGTTAATAGCGTTTGTTGATGAGGGGAAAACAATAGAGACAGTAGGATTCTTTGCTAAAGGAAAAGCATCCTCTATATTAATAATAAATCCATATTCACCATAGTTTATTATACGTCCTTGTGGAGCATCAAATCTAGCTATTGGTTTGATGCTATCATAAATTATACTTGCACTTACCGGATTCAAATTTATACCTGCTTCATTCTTTGCCCAAAGATATACTTTTTTTACCCCTTGAGAAGCAGCAGGGATTAAGAAAGTAGATGGAAACGCTCCCCACAAAGAAGGATCATCACTAGGTCTTGCTTCTATATTATTAAAAGTAATATTCCACGAAATACTTGGATCTCCTGAATAAACACAGTTCACGCTTACATTTAAGGTATTAGAATACATTGTGCTTCCATTATTTGGATTTGACAAAGTAAAAAATGGATCCTTTGGCTTATTTCTTCTGAATTCAATGCCTGAAAGTGAATTAATGCTAACATTCCCTGCATTATCAACTAGCATTAACTCTAGGATAGATTTATTGTCACTTACATTTCCAATAGAAACATCCAAGGTTGCAACAAAAGTTGTACCAGATAGTTGATTAGAAGTAATCCTGTAATAT